>NZ_DDAH01000045.1:0-6135 GCF_002333245.1 Acinetobacter sp. UBA2063 | reverse complement strand
ATAACGCATCAGGTTTTTCAGGGCACCCACATTCTGATAGTCTGCTGCCCAAGTACTGAGGTCAGCATCAATTCCCACCAGCAACTCATCTGCCTCTTCAAGGAAGATATCCAACAGGTCAGGATCAAAGTCACTGTTTGATTCGGCTGACTGCAATTGCTTCTTATCGAGTCCAAGCTGGGCTGCCAATACCGTAACATCAACTGCGGTATGTGGAGATTCTGTCTGAACAGGGAGATTAGAAACAGCTTTCTCTTCTTCCACACCAACTGAATCAATCTCTTCATCTGTCTCTTCAAGCTGTTTAACCGCCACAGGTTTGGCTTCGAATGTACCCGTCATCTGATCAAGGTTTGCCAGAACCTGCAAGACATGAGCCGATGGGTAGTCAACCTGCTGGTCGCGAATCGTTTGAATACGATCTGCAATATCATCCTGAACTGAACGAATCAAGGCAATCAGCTGTGGTGTTACCTGAATCTGCTGGTTAATCAGCTTCTCGTAAATTGTTTCCAGCTCATGTGCAATCAGGCCGATATGACGCGCCTGAATCATATTTGAACCACCTTTTAGGGTGTGCAAATAACGCATCAGGTTTTTCAGCGCACCTACATTTTTATGGTCAGCAGTCCATGTATTGAGATCCGTATCAATCCCCACCAGCAACTCATCTGCCTCTTCAAGGAAGATATCCAACAGGTCAGGATCGAAGTCACTATTTGCCTCATCTGACTGTAACTGTTGCTTGTCCAGCGCAAACTGTGCTGACAGGTCTGCAATATCAAGACCAGACGCAGAATCTTGGACTGTTTCAGGTACAGTATCCATAACGTCTGTGGATGTTTGTTCCAAGAAGTCAATATTCTGCTGGGTAAATAAACTTAATTCATTCAGGACACTTTCATGTGTCTTGGTTAAGGTGACACGCTGTCCAGCAGCCAAGGTATCGAACAACTGAATAAACTGTTGATGCACCTGATGATACAGCTCAAACGCATAATCAAGATTCAACAGACTCGGTTTAAAAATCAGGTCCTGATAGCTTGAACGCAATAGGCTGGTATATTGATACATCCCAATCGTGGCATGATGATGCGTATGCTGTAACAGAATTTCCGCCTGATGACTTAACAGCTGGATATATTGAGGAAATTCATTTCGGGCACGTTTTTCAAAATCAAATTCCACATCCAGTAAATCATTAATATTTAATTCTAGTAATTCAGAAACCAGCCCCTGTGGTCGTATTGCCTCACCATGTTTTTCTTCTAGCTGGAAGTCATAGCTATCCCATGCCACATTGAATGTGTCATAAATCTCATCCAGTTTCTGTTTCGCGCCCTGCTGCCTTAAGGTATGCAGGTAATCGCGGACAAACTGGGCGTAATGGGTGAGCAATGCGGTTTCATCAGAACTGGAATCCAGTTCATCCTGCAACAAGGTCTTAAACAGGTTTTCAACTTTAGCACTTGCTTCAAATACCTGATCCACATGCGCCATTGAGGAACTACCACGAAGGGTATGTAAAGCCCTGATCAAGGTATTGTAGTGATCATTATTTGGACGTTCGTTCAACAGGAACTGATCAATGGCCCTAAGATGATCTTCTGACTCCTCCAGGAAGATGGCCAAGGTTTCCTTGGCAAGCACTTCATCCTGCTCAGTTTCAATAGTCGCCAAGACAGGCTCAATATCCTGTTGCACCTGATCAGCCGCAATTGTGTCATCAATGGCATCCTCAACACCATCAATCAGCTCAAGACCCGTCTGAACATCATCATGTGTTAAAGTATTTGCAAGGTTTAATAGCTCATAAAGTGCAGGCTCTGGGCTTTGCTGTTGTTGTAATTGCTGCCCCAATAAAACCAGTGGTTTTAGATCAATCAAATGTTTTTGAACCACTTTAAAATCATGTACAAGCCTAAAACGGTAAATATTGAAAACCGCCTGAACATAGCGTTGAATTTCCGTGTTCAGGGAAACCGTTCCTGAAATAACACGGTTTAAAGTGTCTTCAACCGTCCAGGCCAACTCACCAGAGGATTTCGCACCCACCATTCTCCCTGAACCCTTGAGGGTATGGAAGTGGCGGCGCACATCTGTAAGTACATCCTGTTGATGAGGTTGTTCCATCCATTTAACCAATAAAGGTTCTAATTCAGCAAAGATTTCATCCAATTCTTCAATAAAAATCTCAAGAATCTCGGCATCTTGTTCAAGATAGCTATCTTCAGGAAGCGTCATCGTTTCAACTAACGTTTTTAATATTTGTTTCATAGCTGCTTCTTTCGTTTTTATCCACCAGTTGTGGGTAAAAATTACGTGTATCTATCACACAAGATGTCGTTGCATTCCACCACCACCTTGTTGAGATATTCTACATCTCTAAATAGGAAAGACAGCGCCCCACTCTGTCTTTCCTATGCTGCTTACTCAGGTAACTTAAAGTCAGTTACTGATTCACGTAATGATTCAGCCATGTTCGCCAGTTCAGAAACCGAACGTGCTGCATCAAACGTTGCTGTGGTGGTTTGTGAGGTAATTTCCTGTACAACATTCATCGTGGTTGCAATATGACTTGCTGATGCAGACTGAAGTTTCGCTGCATCAGAAATGCTCGCAATCAGTTTTGCCAAGTCACCTGATACCGTTTGAATCTCATCCAGTGCAATACCCGCATCTTTTGCCAGGTTGGCACCACGCACGACCTCGGAAGTCGTTTGTTCCATTGAAATAACGGCTTCGTTGGTATCAGTTTGAATGGTTTTTACCAGTCCTTCAATCTGTTTGGTCGCTGACGCTGAACGTTCCGCTAGACGCTGTACCTCATCGGCTACAACCGCGAAACCACGGCCCGCTTCACCAGCCATAGATGCCTGAATTGCAGCGTTTAAAGCCAGAATGTTCGTCTGGTCGGCAATATCGTTGATCAGAGAAACGATGTTACCAATTTCCTGAGAAGACTCACCCAAACGTTTAATACGTTTTGATGTTTCCTGAATCTGCTCACGAATGTGGTCCATCCCCTCAATCGAACGGTTTACAACTTCCGCACCATTTGATGCAATTTGTACAGAACGCTGTGCCACCTCAGCAGACTCAGATGCGTTTGCAGATACCTGATCAATGGACAATGCCATTTCATTCATCGCCGCTGACGCACCTGCAATTTCTTGCGCCTGATGTTCAGATGCTTCTGCCAACTGGTTAGTAATATCCTGGGTCTTCTGGGTATAGCGTGCAACCTCCTGTGAAGTATCCGTGATTCGGGATACAAGGTCACGCAACTGGTCAATCGCGAAGTTAATCGAATCCGCAATTGCGCCTGTGAAGTCTTCCGATACCGTTGCATAAGAACGCAAGTCACCGTCCGCCAAATCGGCGATTTCATCCAGTAAACGTAAAATCGCGTTTTGGTTACGGTCATATTCATCTTGCAGACGCATTACACGCTCTTTATCCGTATTACTACGTAGAGCAAGTAATTGCAGTGCAGAGAACACCAGTAAGCCCAATGCGGCAATTAACACGATACCTGCAATAACATTACCCCAGCCACTCTCAGCTTTTTTCGACAAGTCATTCAATGAAGTCAATAAGGCATCAGATTGAGAGAAGATTTGTGAAGATGCCTGACGTACACGAACAATCTGGTTCGCGTTTTGTAGAACCGTTGCCGCCGCTGATTTCAAGACAGCGTCATAGTCAGACTTAATACTTTCTAGAGACTCACGTAGATCTGGTGAGGTGATACGGTCAACGCCCAGCTCAGAGCTACCATTGAGCTGTGCATTGAGGTAAACACCAAAGGTTTCAATATCCGCCCCAAAGTCATTCGCAGAAACATTCGAATTATCTGTACCCACCAATACCGAGTTGATTGAGCGTAAAATACGCTCTGCGATGAACACCTGGTTTTTCGTGATAATTACCTGGCTACTTGGCATGTTTTCACGAACCATCTGGTCAACCATCAGGTTATATTCAGCCTGAATTTCGGGAATCGTTTCACTGATCGAGATGTTAGTATCATAAAGCTGGTTAATGATTTTTTGTTGAGATGCGATTAGATCAATGTTCTTGGAAACATTCTCCCAAAGCTCGTTAACCTTTTTATACTCATCAGAACCTTTACCATAGACACTTTCAACGGTTTCAAGGTTTTCAGCAAACTGCTTCTTCGACTCAACCAGACTTTTCATCGCTTCTGGTGTACCAGATGCGGTTGCTTCCGTTGCCTGACGCGAGATCATTTGCGACAACAGACGCAATTCACCCAGACTACGAGTCAATTGGTTGGAACGTGGTACGCTCACAAATAGGTAAATTAAGAGGATGACTGCAAGGGCCAAAGCAATTAAAGCACGATAGATAATCGGTTTGGATTTTTCTGTTTCACCGAACAAACGGGAAAATTGATCCAGTTGCGTTCGGATATTTTCCAGAAACGCTCCGCCTTTCTTCAAACCAGCGCTATCGCCACCATTTTTCTTTTTGAGTTTAAAGCCCATATCAGCTTCTCCCCTGAATACGCGTTTATCTTCCGTAGCGTACAAATTAGTTTATAAATTTTATTGATGCATTCATGTATTGAGGATTTTTCAACAACCGACTCAGTAAAAACACATGCCACTGCTGATTATGCTGGTGAAAGTAACCCTGACAGTAGTCTTTTAACTTACTGTCGAGTTCAGCATTTTGAGAAAAGAAACTTTTCTTGTTAAAGTGCTGAATCCCCAGAACCTGGTCAACAACCAGTCCTACATAATGATCTTGATGGCTAATACATATTACTTTTTGTGTTGGTGAAAACTGACTCCGTTGTCCTGAAATAAACTGACTTAAATCAGAAACTGAAAGCAATCGCCCACGAATATTTGCCAAGCCACGTACCCATGCCTGAGTATTTGGAACAGGGGTATATTTCGGTGGATAGATCACCTCCGAAATTTCCCCCAATGGTGCAACAAAATATTGCCCTAACATCTCAAAAGCGATACCAGACCATCGGCTGACTTCATTCTGAGTTGAAGCATATTGTTTATTGCCCCGCTTGGATAAGCGAAGCAATTCGATAAATCCATTTGCTGCCATACCCTATCCCGTATTGAGTAATGAAAAGGCTCGTATTGGTTAACTTAAAAGTTGTTTAATCACATCGATAAGTTGCTGTTCATCAATCGGCTTGATCAAATAGTCGCAAGCCCCCTGACGTTTACCCCATACGCGGTCTGTCGCCTGGTCTTTCGTACTTACGATCACAACAGGGATATGCTGTGTGTCTTTACCCTTGCTAATCTGGCGTGTTGCCTGAAATCCATTCATTCCAGGCATCACCACATCCATAAGGACCAAATCTGGCAACTCTGCCTGCGCCATGGTAACACCATCCGCCCCATTGGTCGCTTCTAAAACTTCATAACCGTGCTTAGTTAAAATTTCTCTAAAACGAAATGTTTCAGTAGGTGAATCATCTACTATAAGAATACGAGCCATTTTTTCCTCAATCTAATTTTATGCGCTAACGTGGTTACGAATCGCAGTTAACAGCTCATCTTTACTGAATGGCTTGGTTAAATATTCATCCGACCCCACAACACGCCCTTTAGCCTGATCAAACAAACCGTCTTTGCTTGACAACATAATCACTGGAATATTTTGGTGGTTTAAAGAGTTCTTAATCAATGCACAGGTCTGATAACCATCCAGGCGTGGCATCATGATATCAACGAAAATGATATCTGGATTTGCTTCCGCAATTTTTGATAATGCTTCAAAACCATCTACCGCCGTAATGACCTCACAGCCTTCACGTTGCAACAAAGTCTCCGCTGTACGGCGAATCGTTTTTGAATCGTCAATCACCATTACTTTCAAATTTTGAAATTTATCTTCCATATAATTGTCCTGCCCCATCACTCAATACAAATTATGTTTGGTTTAATTTGTTTTATACAGATTATTTGATATTTTTAACATATCTTTACTTGCATTATCAACGAAGCTTTTTGAACCAACTTATCAGTTTTCCTTAACAATAACAAATAGCGCACACTTTTGAACAAATTCCTAAATTTTTTGTATACTAACTATTTTTAATTGTATAAATAGCTACTAGGACTTACGCATTGACGG
>NZ_DDAH01000038.1:517-3170 GCF_002333245.1 Acinetobacter sp. UBA2063 | reverse complement strand
CCAAATACACCAGGTATCGTCGGTGACATTCATCTCGCCAACCAGCTTGCAGAGCTAGGTGTTATGTTTTTGATGTTTGGTGTGGGAATGCATTTTTCCCTCAATGATTTACTTCAGGTGCGCCGTATTGCCCTACCTGGTGCGATTCTACAAATTGCGGTTGCCACCCTGCTTGGTATCGGTGTTTCCATGTACTGGGGTTGGAGCTTCGGTTCAGCGCTCATCTTTGGTTTAAGTTTATCGTGTGCCAGTACCGTGGTCTTGCTCAAGGCACTGGGTGATCGTGGGCTACTCGACTCGGTCAATGGGAAAATCGCAGTGGGCTGGCTGTTGGTTGAAGACCTTGTCATGGTTCTCGCCCTGGTTCTTTTACCTGCAACCGCCATGTTACTGGGCGGACACGCCTTGCCTGGTACAGACACCTCACAAAGTATCTGGCTGACCATTGGCATTACCCTACTCAAAGTCACAGGCTTTATTGCATTTATGCTGATTATTGGTAAACGTCTTGTCCCAATGATCATGCAGTTTGTTGCCCGTTTAGGTTCCCGTGAGCTCTTTACACTCACCGTGGTTGCTGCCGCAGTTTCAATTGCCTACGGTTCCTATGCAGTTTTTGGCGTTTCCATGGCACTTGGCGCTTTCTTCGCGGGTATGGTGGTGAAAGAGTCCGACTTTAGCCATCGTGCAGAAGAGGAAACCCTACCATTACGTGAAATCTTCTCAATTTTATTCTTTGTCTCAGTTGGGATGTTGTTCGATCCAAGTATCCTGATTGAAGAGCCTTTTCGTATTTTGGCTGTGATTGCCATTATTATGGTGGGTAAAACTTTGGCTGCGATAGCACTGGTTTTATTCTTCCGTTATCCGATCAATACAGCATTAACGGTCGGTGCCAGTTTGGCGCAAATCGGTGAGTTTTCATTTATCCTTGCGACACTCGGCTTATCACTAGGTTTACTCACCCCTGATGCACAGAACCTGATTCTGGCGGGTGCGCTGTTCTCCATTACCCTCAACTCATTTGTGTTCTCAGCCATTGAACCTGTTCAACGCTGGATTCGGGAGCGTTCGCATTTAGCACGGTTATTAGAGCGTAGTGCTGACCCACTGGCCATGCTGCCAGATGAGGTGGATCAGGCTTATTTACGTGATCAGGTGGTGATTATTGGCTATGGAGGCGTAGGTCGCCGTATCAGTGAAAACCTGATACAGCAAAACATCAAGGTGGTCATTGCTGAAGAGAACCGTGAGATTGTGGAAAAACTGCGTTCTCAAGGCATTGCCGCGGTCAGTGGTGAGGCAACTGAACCCAATGTGCTAATTCAGGCCCATATCCAGCATGCACGCCTACTAGTCATTTCCCCAATGGATATTCTGGATATTCACCGTATTGTTGATATTTCCAAACAGCTTAACCCTGAGATTCAGGTGCTGATCTGTGCTGAAAGTAAGGAAGAGGCTGCCGTGATTCGGCAGGAAAACCTGGGTGAAGTATTCTATGCCAAGGAAGAAATGGCAAAGAATATGAGTCATCATATCTTGAACCAGATTGAACTCGCACACCAATACCCTGCACATTAAGCATTTTCAGGACAATAAAAAAGCGTACCCAAAGTACGCTTTTTTAACATTCAGCATTAGCTGAAATGGGTAGGTTGTTCATCCACAATCTCGGCCTGCAACTCATTCATCTGCTTTTCCAGCAAACCAAACAGGGCTGCCTGAATCATATGCTGTGCAACCATTGGTGTCTGTTCACCTAAAATTGCCTTAACTTCATCACTAAACTGTATCTTCACCAAGGGTTCCTGTTCAGAACCAGCATTACGCAAAGCAAGTTCGCCACCTTCAAGTTGAACCAATTCCAGTATCGCTTCCTGATTACCGAATAACTCTTTTAACTGTTGCATTGACATATATTTTCTCCATGCTTCAACATGGTAGCAAAGTACCCTTGCACTTTGCGCTCTCACGTCTTATCTATATGAGTCCTGTTTGCGCAGATTTCAAGTCTAAGATCAATTCAGGCTAAAACTCAACCATCTCGTTACGAAAACCATCAATTAAATGGCTTAACTCACGATGCCATTCTCGTAATATTTTCGCATCGGGTAACCATGCTTGAGGACTTTGAGTCACTTTAATAATCAAATTCGATGAAGTCTCATTTTCAGGCTCTGGTGCTGTTGGCTCAGGTGCGTATTGACACATGCGGTAAGCACGTTTTAATTCGGCAATAAAGCCATCTTTCGCCAGTTGCTGCAATACAAGCACTTCTGGCGACACCTGCCCCTTGTCCGCCATGTGTTCCTCAATGGATTTAAAGGTCGGCTGTAAATCATTTAAGCGGTAGTAGCGCACCAGTTCCTGCAAAAAAGCTAGAATCGCCCCGTGCAAATGGAAAACCGCAGCTTCACGATAGGCCTGTGCCTGTTGGATATGTTCAGTTTGCTCAGCTTGTTGACATGCGAGTCGGGCAAAATACAGTTTTTGATTGGTGCGATCAGCATGGTAACGGGCAACACGGGACATAACGATAACCTATAAATCAGGTAGGAGTGAATCAGATTGTAAAATGAATTATCTCAAAAACAAAAGCGATCTTTCAGATCATTCATGCAATTCAAGAGTTTGACATCCTCCCCGACCT
>NZ_DDAH01000038.1:0-297 GCF_002333245.1 Acinetobacter sp. UBA2063 | reverse complement strand
AGACGCTCATGTCCGAGCGCAAGAATATTCAGTGCTGAGTTTATATCTCGATTATGGAGCGTACCGCACTCCATGCACTGCCATTCTCTTATTCCAAGACCTGTCCTACCTTTCGGACTACTACAGCGTGAGCCACAGCACGAACACGTTTGGGTGGTATAGGCCTCATTGACTTCTTCATACCATACCCCTGCGTTCTCGCATTTATACTTGAGCATGGTTCTTAGTGTTGTCCAACTTGCATCTAGCACTGATTTAGCTAATTTAGTTTGTGCGAGTGCTTTGGCATTCACATTG
>NZ_DDAH01000078.1:0-9315 GCF_002333245.1 Acinetobacter sp. UBA2063 | reverse complement strand
GACTTTATCGGTTTTAATGATTTGCTTAAATTGATTATCTAGTGCAATTTCCCAACTTACCTGTAAACGAGCACTGGCATCATTCGGTGTCAGGCGTGTCCATAAAATCACGCGATCCTGCAATGGATCACCACTTGCCACACCATGTTCAAAATTCACCTGAAGTGTTGCCGTTTCTTGTTCTGAATTGTCATTACATCCTGTAAAACCAGTGGAGAGGGACAATGCCCCGAAACCGAATAAGCTTTTTTGAATGAGTTCCCGTCGTGAAATTTTGGCTGTCATTTGATGGCTACCTTAGCTTTTATCGCAATAAATGAATAAAGCTAATTGATATACATGAAGCTTTAATCTCAGTTTGATGAAAGAATCATGAAAACAGTTTGTCCAAGTTTGGTTTTATCCGATAAATACATGAATTGACTGAAAAGAAAGCAAATACGTGGTTTTACTCTTGCCAAGTTTTCAAGTGTCCTCTATTATTGCGCTCATGCCCGAGTGGTGAAATCGGTAGACACAGGGGATTTAAAATCCCCCGCCCACAAAGCGTGCCAGTTCGAGTCTGGCCTCGGGCACCATTTTTCAGCAAATGGAAATATGGTGCTAAAAATTCCAGCTTAATGCTGGTTTTTTTATACCTGAAATTTAGGAATATAAAAAAATGCCTTAATTAAAAAACCAAGGCCTTCAATCTTAATGGTCTGCCGCGCTTCTGGTGAGAATGGGCTTAAACGGATATAGCCCATATTTAAATGCTCACCTGATTGGGTTTGTTGGGTTTCCACCAACTGTTTCGAAACTGGGTCTTGTTTCGGCAATTCCCAAGCCATCACAGGCATCCACGCATATAGACGCTTTACTGGAGTACGGGTTTGAATTTGCCATGCCGCACGGTTAAACAGGTCTGCACGCATCAGGATATGACGGTTCGGGAAATACACCCTATCTGCCGAACCATTGGCATCGGGGTCAGAAAAGGCCTGTAGATAAACGGTGTTTACGCCCATACCATTAATTCGATCCAGTAAATGTCCCAGATTACGTTCCTGTTGCTGCGGATCAGGATCATAGATATAGTCTAAATCGACATGCATGATTTTTTGCGGACGATTATTGTCACCGAGGTTCAGTTCACGGTTCTTGATTTCCTGTGCAAGTGCACTGGTCGACATATTGCCCTGAATCAAGATACGGCTCATATTCTGAATGGATTGTTTGGCCTGGTCTGCCCCATCATCCAAGGTAATGGTAATCGGCATGCCCAATTCCTTGGCGGTTTTGACCAACTGCATATTGTAGCGGCCATAAGGCCAGACCATGACCCGCGGTGAACGTAGACCATGTGCCTTTAACAGGTCATTATTCTTTTTTAGGTCCTGATAGACACGTGCCTGATAATCGGCATCATTTTCATAACTTTTGCTTTTAGTATCATAAATGCGGGTAATTGCGGCAGGCTCCAGATTGCCCTGTGGATTTGCATTAATCCCCTGATGCAAATGATAACTATGGCTGGCAATCTCCACCAAGCCACTATTCTGCATCTCCTTAAGCTCGTCCCAGCTCAAGATTTTGTTCCTTGCGATGCTTTCCCCACCAAAATCCACATTCTGGTTTTCTTTCGGTTCCAGCCATGAACCGACCACAGCCAAAACCACAGGGATTTTTTTGGCACGAATTACGGGATAGGCATTTTGATAGAAAGATTGATAGCCATCATCCACCGTCAGTAATACAGGTTTACTAGGCAATTTATACTGGCCTTGATGGGCCTTGATCAGTTGATCCACATTAATAAAATGGAAGCCATTATTCTTTAACCAGTCAATATGTTGACTAAACTGCTGTGCAGTAACCGCATAACTTGGGATCAGTGCATCTTTATGCTCTGTGATTTCATGATAACCAATGACGGTTAACGTTGTCGCATCAATTTTTGGATTAGCCGCAAAAATGGGGGTGGTTGCAACCACACCCAATACAAGACCGAAAAATGTTTTTAAGGTCGGAGACACTAAACGTGTTGTCATAGAAATATTGTCTCGATACAGGAAAGTCGCTGGGGACGAAGCAGGCATGAATGGTCTTAGGATTTAGGCAACATCATAAGCATTCTAGCGTGTCAGCTGGAAGTAAGGATTGTATTTATAATTTTGCAAACTGAAAATAATCTTAAAAGTGTATATTATGAAATTTATCGTAAAATAATAGATATGATGGAAATACAATCATACCCCCAACCCTTGTGACGGTTAGGAGTATAAAACGCTATACAGACTAATATTCAATAGACTGGAAATTTGGATTTTCTGATAGCTGCTGTAAATAGTAGCGTTCTTTCTGGTAGAAATATTTACATAAACGGTTGACCCACTCACCACGGCGGAACGTCAATATTTTTTTATGGATACCATCATATTCCAGCAGCACCACATTGCGGTCATCTTCGAATGAGGCCAGGCGGGTAATTTTATAATTATGAGGTGCATGCTGGTGAGCAGGTTGCAAGGCCCTTACGATTTCAACTTTATAATCACCATCAATCCAGTAATGCCGATCCATAAGCGCCTGTTCATTGACCCAAAATCCTGTTTGCGCCCCATCATGCGTATCAATCAGGAAAAAATGGTCCAACTCTTTTAACAACTCTGATGCAGTGATATCCAAATAATCATTCATATCATACCTCTACTCATTCAAATTTTTATCGCTTGCCTGAGGCAATTACAGCATTTTTATATGTAAGCAACTATCATACGTGACCAAGCACAACCCTAATAGTGACCTTATAAGCAATTTGCCAAATTTTAAAATATGATTTTTTATTCAGCACATTGTCATTTGCAGGGAAATTGCTCTTTGAACTCAAAGATATACAGGACTATATAGAGAATCAACCATTTTTTCCCAGACTATGAAAAAAATCAGATAAAAAGAAAGTCATTTAAAATCAAAAAGTTATTATACAATTATTAATAATGTTTTATATAACTGATTTTAAAGTGATTTAGCATAAATTCAAGCCTAAACCACTTTATTGTTTCTACAACGAACGGTCTATTCGTCGCGTGTCTTGACATCAAAAAGCTCAATTTCAAAGGTCAGGTTTGAGTTGGCAGGAATAATTTTTCCCATCTTACGTTCCCCGTAAGCCAAGTGTGCAGGAACAATCAGTTTGCGCTTGCCGCCAACCCGCATTCCCATAATGCCCTGGTCCCAGCCCTTGATCACTCGTCCAGTGCCAATCACGGTTTCAAAATAATTACCACGGTCTATTGAAGAGTCAAACTTGGTTCCATCTTCCAACCACCCTGTATAATGGGTGGTAATCAGGGCGCCTTTTACAGCCTCTTTACCCTCACCCACTTTTAAATCAATAATCTGTAATTCCGCATTCATCGCTCTCTCCAAATTTCTTTCAGTTCAACATTATTGCAATTGTTGCCACTGGATGTCGACCTGTCCCTTGTCACTGAGCAAAGTCCATTCACCATCCATGATATTCAGTTGCAACTGCATGGTACGTTCACACAATTGTTCAAGTGCCTGTGTGGTTTGCGGAGCCAGTTGCCAAACCGAGACATTGCCGAGTGTCTTGATTTTGGTATTTTTCTGCCACCAGTCATCTGCCTGTGAACCATAGGCAATCACGGCAACTTTCTTGCAACGCGCACTAGCTTTCTTTATTTTATCTTCCGATGGACATCCGACTTCAATCCATTTTTCCAGCAAACCTGTCAGGTCTTTCTGCCATAAGGCGGGTTCATCGGTTTCAAACAGGTCTTTGGTAAATTCCAGTTGCTCATCTGCATAACGCGCATAGGCTAGAATCCGCACCATTAAACGTTCAATGGTTTCTGATGGATGCAATGCCAGCGTCAACTGGTAGTCCGCATAGATATGCTCATCCATATTGGCAATATTCAGGTCTGCCTTATATATTGTTGCTTTTAACGCCATAAACGGTGCTCTTAAATATAGTGTGTTCAAATTTGGCGCTAAGCATACTCTATTTTATAGGACAACATGAGCCAATTTGACCCACTGCTTATCCATCTCTATTGATACGACACGCCAAGAACTGCGTTTCAAATGCCAACCAATCCTGCTGGGATTGGGTAATGATTTCTATTCGGTTATCAATACTTTCTTCCGCCGACTTATAGTTAAACTGTTGAGGATTAAAATTAAAGCTTTTCCAGCCCTGATCGGTATTAAAAATTCCCTTGATACGCACCCAGTCTTGCTGGGCACACAACAGGTCTAATAAATCATAAAAATTAAACTGCCAGCGCTTTGGTAATTTCCAACCTGCCACGGTATAGCCCTGGACAGTCTCGACATAATGATAAGGCAGTTGCTTGATTTCCTGTTCCTGAACGGCGGCCTGTGTTTTTTGCAACTTTAATAAGGGCTGAATTTTACGTTGGACAGGCTGTTGGGCAATATCAATTTTTTCAAGCTCGACCTGCCCCTGCTCAGTCTCAAACCAATGTTGCACATAGGTCTGGTATTCCTGTTTTAATGCCCGATAAGCTTGGTGGTCAGCCTCATTCATCAAATCAATGTGTGAGATGACCACGATTTGTGCCGCTTTCAACTGATCGGTATATAAGTTCTGCTGCACCCAGTCTTGGTCATGCAAACGGCTGCCATCCACAACCACCACCAAGGCCCGCATCGCCAGACTGCTTTGCCAATGGGGTTCTGTCAGTTGTTCCAGCAATTGTGCGGGATGCCCTAAACCTGTGGGTTCTATAAATAGTCGGTCTGGTTTGCTTTCACTTAAAAGACGTGCAAGCGCAATTTGCATGGGTAACTGACTACTACAGCATAAACAACCACCCAGCAACTCCTTGACAGCATAGCCCTGTTGTTGACTAATTAATTGCTGGTCAACACCGATTTGACCAAATTCATTCATCAATACCGCCCACACCTCATATTCAGGCTTTTGGTTCAGTAAATGTTGCAGTAGCGTGGTTTTACCCGCCCCTAAAAAGCCAGAAATAATATGGGTTGGAACGGGTTGAGGTGCAATAAATTTCACAGTGTCTGACAGGTGCAAAAGATTTATTCTAACGGCAAAGTTGCCCATCAAAAAGTAACTTTAGAGATTTTATGGTGATTTACCATAAAACAAACACATCAACACACTTACCTAAAGTCTATAACAATGACCCAAACCCATTCATTCACAATTTATATTTTCAAATAAGGATGAAATACCTTTAAGTTACTTAAAGGTATCACACTGATTGATATCACCCGATTTCAGTCCCAACTGAAACCAATGCATACGCTGCTCACTGGTACCATGTGTGAAACTATCAGGGACAACCTGTCCTGTGGCACGTTTCTGCAAATAATCATCACCAATCTTTTGGGCAGCATCCATCGCTTCCTCGATATCACCCTGCTCTAGAAATTGTGTACGCTGCTGGTTCTGATGTGCCCAGATTCCTGCAAAACAATCCGCCTGCAATTCCAAACGTACTGAAAGCTGATTGCCCTGTGTCTGACTCATTTGTGAACGCGCCTGCTGCACCTGAGAGGAAATGCCCAATAGATTTTGAATATGATGACCGACCTCATGTGCAATCACATACGCCTGAGCAAAGTCACCCGCCTGATCCTGACGGGAAAGTTCTGTTTGGTTCTGTTCTCCAGAGATACCCATTTGCTGGCGCATCTCTTTAAAGAATGAGGTATCAATATAGACTTTTTGGTCTGCTGGACAATAAAACGGACCCATTGCCGCTTGAGCCGTGCCACAACCAGAACGCACCACTCCATTAAACAGCACCAATCTTGGTGGTTTATAGGACATGCCCAACTGTTGAAAGATAGGAGTCCAGGTATCTTCTGTGTCTGCCAGAATGGTTCCGACAAAATCACTGGCTTCTTTCTGGTCGGCAGTCAGGCTTTGTGGCGCACTGCCCTGTGAGGATTGCGCACTAGTCACAGCCTGGGTCGCCTGATAAGCCTGTTGGGGGTCAACCCCAAAAAACTTCCATGCAATAAAAGCAACAATAAGCCCCAGTATACTAATTCCGCCTGCCTTTGCCCCACCACCACGACGGTCTTCAACATTGGTACTGATTCGACGACCTTTCCAGCGCATAGTGACCTCACATGATTATATTGTCCAAGATTTAAGCCGAAGCCTTTGACCACACTTTTTGAATCAACCCAACAATGATCAGTACAATGGCACCTGCAACCAGACCAATACCCAAATTAATCAAGGTTGGTGTCAATGCGCCAATAACTGAACCAATGCTTGGAATCAGTTGCATATGGTCTACCGTTTCTTCAGTAAAATGATGCAGTAATGGAATGGTATGGCTAATAATGCCACCACCAACCAAGAACATTGCAACCGTTCCAACAATGGAGAGTGTTTTCATCAACACAGGGGCAAAGGCCAGCAAACCACGCCCAATCTTATTTTTAAATTCAGATGCCTGTTGGGTTAAATATAATCCGAGATCATCAATCTTGACGATCATGGCAACAAAGCCATACACGCCAATGGTCATCCCAATGGCAATAACGCTTAATACAGTCACTTTAGTCATAAATGCTGCTGTTACAACTGTACCTAAAGAAATTACCACAATTTCAGCGGATAAAATAAAATCGGTACGAATCGCACCTTTCACTTTTTCTTTTTCAAACTTGACCAGATCAACTTCAACCTGTTGCAGGTTTTCACTCGCCTGTTCGGCTGTTTTGGCTTTTTTGTGGTGCAACATATGCACAACTTTTTCTACACCCTCATAACAGAGGAATAAGCCACCAATCATCAGCAAGGGATTAATCAACCACGGCGCAACCACGCTGATTAAAAGTGCCAGTGGAACCAGAATCAACTTATTCACAAAAGAGCCTTTGGCAACGCTCCAGACCACTGGCAATTCACGATCAGAACGCACACCACTCACTTGCTGGGCATTCAACGCAAGGTCATCCCCCAATACCCCAGCAGTTTTTTTGGCTGCCATTTTGCTCATCACGGCAACATCATCTAAAACTGTCGCAATATCATCCAGCAATAATAATAAACCACTCGCCATTTTTATGTCCTAGTTTGTATTTATACGGCTATTGTAAAGTGGATTAAAGCCATTTTTATATTGATATATTGAAAATTCTTTGCGTATTTTTTGTAGGCATGTTTTACAGAGACTAGGGTCTGTTGACATTTCACAGATGCTTGCGACAGAGGACATTTTTTAGATGGTACAAGGCATGGCTTACGAAATTTAGCTATCCTAAATGAGTAAGGCATAACGCAGTAGCGGCAAAAAATGCCCCTGTCCCGTAGGGTTATGGCTAAAACTTCCATAAACTGCGTTATGAAACTTGACAAGGGGGTCGCCATTGCCTGCGTTTCATGCCTTGTTTATGTTGTTTTAGCCTATAACGCAAGACATGGCTGAAATGGCAACAGACCCTACCCCTATTCCTGCAATATACCGTACAATATGCTGCATTAAATATTTATCAAATGACTGAATCTTGGAACATATCATGAGCAATGCTGATCAACGTCCAATAATTTTGACAGGCGACCGCCCTACTGGACAACTTCATCTTGGACACTTTGTCGGTTCATTACGCTCTCGTGTAGGCCTACAGGACAGCCATCATCAGCATCTTTTACTAGCCGATGCACAGGCCCTGACTGACAATGCCGATAATCCAGATAAAGTTCGCAACAATATCCTACAAGTGGCACTCGATTATCTGGCAGTCGGTATTGATCCAACCAAAACAACCATTTGTGTGCAGTCATGTTTACCTGCCCTGAACGAACTCACCATGCTTTACCTTAACTTTGTCACTGTGGCACGTCTGGAACGCAATCCAACCATCAAGTCAGAAATCCAGATGCGTGGTTTTGAACGTGACATTCCAGCAGGGTTCCTATGCTATCCAGTGGCTCAGGCGGCAGACATCACCGCATTCAAGGCAACTGTGGTGCCTGTGGGTGAAGACCAGATTCCAATGATTGAACAAACCAATGAAATCGTGCGCCGTATCAACCGTCAAATCGGACAGGATTTATTACCTGAATGTAAGGCGTTGTTATCCAATATGGGACGTTTGCCAGGTTTTGATGGCAAAGCCAAAATGTCTAAGTCATTGGGCAATACCATTGTATTAAACGCTTCAGACAAAGACATCAAGAAAGCGGTCAATGCCATGTATACCGACCCAAATCACTTGCGTATTGAGGACCCAGGTCAGGTTGAGGGTAATATTGTATTTACCTATCTGGATGCCTTTGATCCAAACAAGGAAGAGGTTGAAGAACTCAAGGCACATTACCGCCGTGGTGGTTTGGGTGATGGGACAGTTAAAAAACGTTTAGAGGGTGTGTTGAAAGAATTGATTACTCCTATTCGTGAACGTCGTGCAGAACTGGAAAAAGACCCTGACTACATCATGGACATACTCAAGCAAGGCACTGAAAAATGCCGTGACATTACCCAGCAAACTCTGGATGAAGTAAAAGCAGGCTTGGGTTTATTTAAATTTTAATTTACGTGACTTTTACCACAAAAAAGCCCATATTTCTGGGCTTTTTTAATTAACTCATGGATTTAAGTCTAATTTAAGAACTATCCAATAAAATTTATAACTAACAATTTTCGTCACTTATTAACATCTATTAACAGTAGTTAACATGAATACCTATGAACTTGGTTAAGTTTTTTTATATGATGACTATGTAGATTAGAAAAAACTAATCTTATGACATTTCTCCTTTTCATCGTAACTGTTTTACAGATTCGTAGTTCTACGCAATGATCACCCCAATCATTGCGTTTTTTTTATGCCTATTTCTCGATTGTGAAAACATGTAAGTTTTTAGCAATAAAAAGTTAATTGTAGCGGTCTAGCTGATTTTTTGATCTATGATAATTTTTCAATAACTACCACACACTGAGAGAGATTATTATGTCTATTGCTAAAGTCGTCGAAGTCAATTCTAGCAGCAACACAAGCTTTGAAGATGCAATTCAAACTGGAATTGCTAAAGTCACTGAAACGGTCAAAAATGTTCAAGGTGCTTGGATCAACGAGCAGAAAGTAGTGATCAAAGACAATAAAATTACTGAATATCGCGTGAATTTAAAAATTAGTTTCCTTGTTGAATAAAAAGATTTTATCTTTTAAAAATCCCCGTTTGGGGATTTTTTTATAGTGACAATGTCGACAATATTTGATCATCCAAAATGATCAAACAGATTATAAAATCATCTTTTATTCATCTGCCAGAGCATAGCAAAGATCGGAAGAGCG
>NZ_DDAH01000205.1:0-2792 GCF_002333245.1 Acinetobacter sp. UBA2063 | reverse complement strand
TTATGGTATGTCGCACTTTAATAATATCTTGAGTGAGTCTAAATTCTTTTTATAAAATTAAAACAATATGTTTTTAATTAAATAGTTATATTGCCGATGTTGGTGTATCAAATTTGTAAAAAGTAGAGTTTTTAATCTAAATATATTTCCCGAAAATTAGATAATTTGCTCATAAATAAATAGAAACGGTTGTTGTTAAAATCAGTCAAATACCCAAAGATGATTGAAATATTTATTGGATAAGCTGCTGCAAGCTACGTCAATCTGTGCTTAAATTCCTATCTCAATTTGTTTCACTTTGACAAGGGAAAATTCATGCGTGCTTATAATTTCTGCGCTGGTCCTGCTGCATTACCTACTGCCGTTTTAGAAAAAGCTCAACAAGAAATGTTGGATTGGCAGGGTAAGGGGCTGTCGATCATGGAAATGAGTCATCGTAGCAATGATTATGTTGCTGTTGCGGAAAAGGCGGAAGCTGATTTACGCAAACTCATGAATATTCCTGAGAATTATAAAGTGCTGTTCTTACAAGGTGGCGCATCTCTCCAATTCTCGGCGATTCCGCTCAACTTGTTGGGTAAGAATAACAAAGCTGATTATATCCATACTGGAATTTGGTCTGAGAAGGCATTAAAAGAAGCAAAGCGCTACGGCGATGTAAATGTTGTAGATGCGGCCACTTTGATTGATGGCAAACATGCGATCACTGAACAAAGCACTTGGAACCTTTCTGATCATGCGGCTTATGTGCATTATGCAGATAATGAAACCATTGGTGGTTTACAGTTCGCAAATGTTCCAGATGTAAAAGCACCATTAGTTTGTGATTATTCTTCTAGTATTTTGTCTGCACCCGTAGATGTAAATAAATTTGGGCTCATTTATGCAGGTGCACAAAAGAATATTGGTCCTGCTGGATTAACTATTGTGATTATCCGTGATGATTTGCTGGATCAAGCGAAACCAGAAATTCCTAGTATTCTAAAATATGCAGACCAAGCGAAGAATGGTTCAATGGTGAATACACCTGCAACTTATGCTTGGTATTTGGCTGGTCTAGTATTTGAGTGGCTGCTTGAGCAGGGTGGTGTAGATGCAATCTACAAAATCAACCAGGACAAGGCAAAACTCCTCTATAGTTATATTGATGCTAGCGACTTCTATAACAATCCAATCGCCATTGCAAACCGTTCAATGATGAATGTGCCATTTACCCTGGCTGATGAAGCATTGGAAAAGACCTTCTTGAAAGAAGCTGAAGCAAATCATTTTCTAAATTTAGCGGGACACCGTTCAGTGGGTGGTATGCGTGCAAGTATCTACAATGCTGTTCCATTGGAAGGTGTGCAGGCACTTGTGAACTTTATGGATGAATTTGCTAAACGTCATGGTTAAGTAATAACTGATCTCAAACAAAAGCCCTCAACATTGAGGGCTTTTGTTTATATGTATAAGTTGAAAATGGTCAAAAATTAGAACAAGCCAATTTGATGAAAAATAAGTGCTGCTAAAAACATACCAAGTAAAAAAAAGCAAAAAGCACCAACATCAAGTTTAAGAGTTTCATCACTCGATGGAATAACACTGGTGGTCGTTTGTTCTGGTATAATTTTCATTAGAACGCCTAAAAATGCCACTTATGCGATTTTTTGTCACTTTAGTGCAGTTTTAGCATAAATATTCGCCTGAATCCAGATGTTGCCGCGAATATATTCACCAATGTTAAAGTTTTTATACAAAACATTTTTAGTGGCAATACGTATTAAAATTGCAGATAAATCATCTTCCAATACCAGTGTTACATCATACAGGGTATATTCATCCTGCATAAACTGCATGGTGGTTTTACCCACGATATTTCCCTGAAACCATGCTTCATCTTCCTGACCTAATGTCTCACCATATAGATAGGCGACCATTTTAGAAAAGTCGACAGTGACAGGTTCTTGATCTTCTGGGGTTTTGGGTTGCCACTCATTAATCAGTTCCTGTAGGTTATCGGGGGCAATACCATTATGTTCCGCCAGAATTGCATTTAATGCGCGGTGGTGCTTAATTGAGGCTGGATCATCAACAATGATTTTTTCATCTTTAGAAACGGTTTCCAATTCATATGCCCAGGCATTAAATTGAACCTGATAACTCTGGTTTTTGTCATATTGACAGCGATTTACACTAAATAAACTATCAAAGGCATAAATAACCGTATTTTTATTTAGACTTAATCTTAATACCGCCTGAGTTGCGGAATCACAGGTAATTATTCGTTCAATTTTTGCATCGTATTTATATGGGCTTTCAAAACTCGGAAACGCAGTTTTTAATGCGCGTGGCTTTTGGTCCTCAACCACAATAATTTGATTAATTGAGATCGCCTCACCGCTTGGTCCCTGAATCAGCCAGAATGACTGGTCCATCTCCTGTTCATCTTCACATAGACCCATGGGCATCACAGGTGCATCCAGCGCCAGTCCTAACCATTTGGGAACATCTGTTTCGGGTGTATCAGTCAATAGGTTCCAATGCTCAACATGATTGCCGAAATTTTGATCTTGAATTTTAATAGTTTCAGGACTGTTTTGATTTTTCATAAAAACATAATACAAAGAGATTCAACTTATTTTATTAAATCGAGGGTCGCAGCGTTTTTTCAAGTCTGGATATGTAATTCTATGGAATTTAATTCATTTTTAGATGAAAAAAATACCTGTCTCAACATTGGCAGTATTGTTCACTCCACTGTCATGGCAATCTGCTACACTATATTTTTTCCTTGTTGAGCCTATCCAACG
>NZ_DDAH01000020.1:999-4613 GCF_002333245.1 Acinetobacter sp. UBA2063 | reverse complement strand
AAACGAACGGTGTTCAAATAAAGCTTGAACACTAAAAAGGTCTAAAGTCGATGTGTCGAGATAAACCAGCCCAAACACACCGAGTCCTAAAAAAAAGCAACCAATACAAAGCAGTAGGTACGGCATGCGAACCTCATTATTTGCTTAACCATTGTTCAGGGTTATATAATGTTTGAAAGTGTACTTTCGAGTACACTTTTGGTCAAGTCTTGAAATTTTATGATAATTTCATTTTCAGATTTTTTTAAGGTTCAGTAAAAAAACATAACAAAAATTGATTAATGTCTCACTTTTTGTTCACTTGATGCATCATCATCTACTTCGATTGGTTGTTTTGGTGGCCAAAAGAAATCACTTGGTCGGGTCAGGAAATGGGTGATGACTAATTTAGCCAAGGGTTTCCACTGTGAGAAGCGAACACGGCGCGCACGCAACGCGACAATAATCGTCAGGGTAAAGCTGACAAACAGGTTGGTGAGACCAATCAACATAACGCCCAAAAATGACACGATGATTAAACCAAGGTCAGGTGCGCCGCTTACTGTCATTAAGCCTTGAATGAAATTGGCGGATGCAAAGGCAATATGACGGATATCCAGCGGCAGGCCTAAAATAAAACCGATGGTTCCCATACTTCCCAGCATTATCCCGAACAGGAAGTTACCTGCCAAAGCCCCGAGATTGGTTTCAATATAGTTGGCAAACTTGTCCAGTCGTGCCTGTCCCATCCAGCGTTTTAGGCGGCGGTGCTGTTTTAGACGGGGGCCGACCTTTCGGTAGACTGCCAGATTATCGAAATAGCCCGCAATCAGGCCTGAAAGGAATAAACAGACACCTGCAATTGCCGCATGCGGGATAGCCAGCGAAGTAAATGGATTTAAATCATGTAGTGTCTTGGCTGCCTTAATAGGGGAAAGTAACGGTTCCCCAAGACTGTACTGCCATAAAAAGGTAATTAAGGCCGCTACAGGAATAGCGATTGAAATATTTCCCAGTATTGCGATGAATTGAGTTCGGATAATATTGATAATCAGGGCCGCCAGTTCAGCAATCTGAGCTGTTTTACTGCCTTTCTGCTGCTGTACCGTTGCTGCAAGTGCTGCGGCCGTCATCGCAGGTTGTTTGGTTGCAACCGTAAAATGCAGCACATGGATCAGCATGAAACCTAGACCATAATTCATGCTATATAAAAATGCATGCATAAATGGAGCAAGTACCAGACGGGTCGTTAAAATTTTCAAGGTGGCCATGACGGCAATAATTGCGCCTGCACCTGCCGCCGCCTTATACATGCCGAAAAAGCCTTTTTTATCGGTACTTACATAATGCTCACCTGTTTTACTGGCATTTTCGGTGACTTGCAGGGCAATCAGTTCACTGGTTGAATTTAGTAGGTGACGAACACTTTTTTCATCATAATGGGCCTGGGTCAGGTCAGTAATTAATTGTCCCAGTGCGATATAGTGGAAATCATTTTTACTGGCAAGCAAACCAAGCAATAATTCAATACGGTCAAGCGCCTGCTCCAGTAAGGACAATAAATAGGTCAGGCTGATACTGACCCCGATGCGCTTGGTTGCCCGACGGATCTTGAGCACAACCTCACGGCATTGGTCCAGCATCACAAAGGCCTGTGACGCATCGGGAGGAGCAAGCACCGCAACTGTATCCTGCTGGTGTATCTGCTGTTTATACTTTTCAATGAACTCTACAATTTCACGGTTCTGAACCAAAAAAGGTGACTCATATTCAATAATGTCGGGTTGTGCATTAATAAATTCTGGATACAGACCAATGCCACTAATCCGATAGGACAACACAGTAATGGCCTTGATCAGGTCGGTTTTACACACCTGTTTTTCATTCGTGTTGCTTTGGCTTTCAGCAATTAGGTTGAAGAGGGTAATCCAGTCCTGATTTTCGATCAGGTCCAGCCATTCTCCATCACTTTGCTTATGAAAGACTTTGCCAACGAGGGTTTTAAGCTGGTTAGCATCTTCCACTAAAGGCAGGAAATGTGCGCCAAGACGTTGCCCAAGCTGATTCCAGAAACCATCCAGCGAAAGAATGCCGCTGTCGGCATAGAGGCTGATCTGTTTATACTGGCTCATCAGCTTGAGCAGGAAATTCTGGAGTAAAGTTGCTGAAGTGGGAGTCAGCAAAAGAATTTTGATTAATGCATGAATTCGCTGTTTAACTTCTTCAGCATCATTCGGTTTTTTGGGTCGTATGCGATTGACCAGTTCAATGAGGATCTGCTCATTGGCAAGAAGACTTTCAGGAACAGCTTCAGGATGGTCAAGCTGTTCCTGCATTTTTAAAAATAAATCAGATAAATTTAAATGCATAGGCACTCAGAAAAATTATTGTAGTCGATGTAAGGCCATTAAGGTTAGATTCATCAGTGCCTGGCGATATTCATTATCTGGAAGTGCTTTAAGCGCTTCTAAAGCGGCATCCGTTTCTTGTTGGGCACGTTTTTGACAGTAATCCAGACCACCTGAGTGATGAACAATTTCAATCACTTTATCCAAATGTTCCACACCGCCTGTTGCAATGCTGCGGCGAATAATCGCATGGTCATCACCAGTGGAGTGGGCCAATGCTGAAATTAACGGTAAAGTCGGTTTGCCTTCCATTAAATCATCACCAATATTTTTACCCAGTGTTTCCGCATCGGAGGTGTAGTCTAAAATATCGTCAATGATCTGAAAGGCATTGCCAAAGTGACCCGCAAAGCGACGTAGTGGCTCACGGTATTCTTCAGTACCCGCCAAGATAGCCGCGCCTTCAGTTGCCAGTTCAAACAGGCGTGATGTTTTACCATGAATAATTTTTAGATAGGTTTCTTCAGTGGTCTCTGGCTGGTGTTGGGACTGAAGCTGTAAAACCTCACCTTCCGCAATTTCACAGGTTCCTGTTGAGAAATCCTTGAGTAAAGTGATGTTGTTTAAGTCCACCAGTAAATCGAAAGCGCGGGCAATCAGAAAGTCACCGACCAGAACGGCGGTCTGGTTGTTCCAGGTTGCATTGGCAGTGGGTCTGCCGCGGCGCAGATTGGACTCATCCACAACATCATCATGTACCAGCGTTGCGGTATGCAGCATCTCAATGATTGCAGCCAGATGCTGCGCATGCTGCATATTGGCTACACCACATGCACGGGCTGCGAGTAGGCACATGATTGGGCGCATACGCTTACCGCCAGCCTCAACCACATGCTTGCTGACCGACATGACCAGGCCAACCTTGGAGCTGATTCCTTCATTGATCAAATGATCCATCGCAGCAAAATCTGTCGCTACAGGAGAGAGAATGTCTTGCTTAAAATCGATAACCATATGAAGAAGAACCTCGTACAGGTGAAATATAGTGTTAGGTGTATCAATATGTCTGTTGCTGAACAGCTATACAGGCTGTGTAATCAGTCATTTAAATCGGTGCAGCGATTTTGCGGCTTTCGTTAGACAAAAAAGCGGTCTCTACATAGTCAAACCCAAGCTTTATACCATAGGTATGCGTGACTTTATATGAACACAGATTGTTATTGTCGCAATTGGTTTTTTAGAATGTATTGCAAAACCCGATCAGAATCAATAAAAACAACGTATTCT
>NZ_DDAH01000020.1:495-914 GCF_002333245.1 Acinetobacter sp. UBA2063 | reverse complement strand
TCAAACTGTTTGATTTTATTATGAAATCTACAGCTCATTTGTTGAGCGGCGTATTTGTGCAAAATCACTTGTTGTTTGATCAAATTTCACTTAAAATCTATCGCCTTGTATAACCCCAGTGGCGTTCGTCTTAAGATCGATATGTCCTTTTATCGGCACGACGACACGGGCAAGTTGGAGTACATTATGTACGCAGTAATCCAGAGCGGTGGTAAACAGCACCGTGTTGTTGAGGGTGAAACCCTTAAAGTAGAATTATTGAAAGCTGAAACTGGCGCGACTATTACGTTTGATGACGTATTAATGGTTGTAAACGGTGACAACATTCAAATCGGTGCTCCAGTTGTAGCTGGCGCAAAAGTAACTGCAGAAGTAGTTGGCCATGGTCGTCACGACAAAATCCGCATCATCAAAATGCG
>NZ_DDAH01000020.1:0-289 GCF_002333245.1 Acinetobacter sp. UBA2063 | reverse complement strand
AACAAGGTCACCGTCAATGGTTTACCGAGTTGAAAATTACTGGTATCGCAGGCTAACACAGGAGTAAATAGACATGGCAACTAAAAAAGCCGGTGGATCGACGAAGAACGGTCGTGATTCGAATCCTAAGATGTTGGGTGTTAAAGTTTACGGTGGTCAAACTGTAACTGCTGGTAACATCATCGTTCGTCAACGTGGTACTGAGTTCCACGCTGGTGCAAATGTTGGTATGGGCCGTGACCATACTTTATTTGCTACTGCTGACGGCGTAGTGAAATTTGAAGTGAAA
>NZ_DDAH01000114.1:4306-13613 GCF_002333245.1 Acinetobacter sp. UBA2063 | reverse complement strand
AAGAATATTGGCAACACGTTTGTTTGCCGCAGCCAATGCAGCCGCTTCTGGTAAAGTACGGAAATGATTGACCGCAGTCACACGCTTATCAAAATCAAGAGGAGATTTTGGTGCAAGTGCTTGAACCGCTTGAATCACATCAACCGCAACGCCTTGGTCTTCATACTTAGCACGGTAACGACCTTCTAAGAAATCAATGACATCTTGGACTGTCTGGATTGTAGAGTTATCAGAAGTCATTTGTGTCATCACCGTTTGACCTGATACACGACTAATATCATCAATTACTAACTTATATGCAGTAGCTAAGATATCTTTAAGGTTGAAATCCAATTCATTTTCAATGATCAAACGTAAGATACCGATTGCAGAACGGCGTAAAGCAAATGGATCTTTAGAACCTGATGGAACTTGTCCAATTGTGAAAATACCAACAAGCGTATCTAAACGATCTGCAAGCGCAATCGTTGTACCCGTCTTGGTTTGCGGTAATACATCACCAGCAAACTTAGGTAAATACTGCTCACCTAAAGCTTCAGCAACTTCATGATTCTCACCTTCAAGGCGAGCATAGTACGTGCCTGCAATCCCTTGAAGTTCTGGGAATTCACCCACAAGTTCAGAGGTCAAATCACATTTAGCCAGTAATGCTGCTTTTTCAGCATCGGCTGCATTTGCACCCGTAATTGGAGATAGTGCAATTGCTAATTTCGCAATACGTTCTGATTTGTTCCAAAGCGTACCCAGCTGTGCTTGGAATACCATATTTGCGAGTTTTTCTTTACGAGATGCAAGCGGTTGCTTTTGATCTTGTAGGAAGAAGAATTCTGCATCGGACAAACGAGGGCGTACAACTTTCTCATTGCCTTCAATAATTTGAATCGGATCTTTTGACTCAATATTTGAAATAGTAATGAAGTAAGGCTGTAATTTACCTTCGGCATTGATCAAACAGAAATACTTTTGATTGTCCTGCATGGTGGTAATCAAGGCTTCTTGAGGAACAGCTAAATAACGCTCTTCAAAAGTCGCACGTAATGCAACAGGCCATTCAACCAAGCTGGTGACTTCATCAAGTAAGTCCGTTGGAACAATCGCAGTTGCATTGACTTCATCAGCTAACTTTTTCACTTGTTCTTGAATGGTTGCTTGACGTTTTTCGAAGTTCGCAACCACATAAGCTTGTTCTAAAGTCGCCAAATAGTCATTTGCATGCGCCAAAGTCACTGCTTCAGGTGCATGGAAACGGTGACCATAAGTCACATTACCTGCTTTATGATCTTGAATAGTTACTTCAACCACTTGATCATCTTTCAACAATACGACCCATTTTACTGGACGTACGAATTCAGTACGGCTTGCCGCTGAACGCATACGTTTTGCGATTGGCAAGTTATCCAATGCAGTTTGTAAAATTTGTGGCAGTAAAGCATCAAGGCTTTGACCTTTCACATCTTTCAAGAAGCAAACTTTTTCAACTTTACCAGCTTGGAACGTCGAAAGTTGATCAACCGTGATGCCTTGACCACGCATAAAGCCTTCAAGTGCTTTAGTTGGTTTGCCTTCTGCATCATAAGCGGCTTGAACAGCAGGGCCGTCAAAGCGTTTTTGTGTGTCTGCTTGAGCAGCATCAATATCAACAATTTTGAGTGCTAAACGACGTGGTGCAGCATAGGCTTCGATCGCAGCAAAATTTAAGCCTGCATCTTTTAAGCCTTTTTCCGTTTCAGCTTTTAAAGCATCACGTAAAGTTTTTAAGCTTTTGGGTGGAAGTTCTTCACAGCCAAGTTCGAATAAAACAGTATGCTTTGTCATTATTTATTCTCCTTCGCTTTTTCAGCTTGGGCTGCTTCTGCTTCAACTTGTGCTTTTAACTGCGCTAATACTTCATCACGTAAATGTGGTTCTGCCATTGGGAAACCGAGTTTCGCACGCGCAGCCACATAACTTTGAGCGATTGAACGCGCTAAGGTACGAACACGTAAAATATAACGTTGACGCTCAGTTACAGAAATCGCACCACGCGCATCTAATAAGTTAAAGCTATGCGATGCTTTAATCACTTGCTCATAAGCAGGAAGTGGAAGTTCAGCTTCCATTAAACGAGCTGCTTCAGCTTCATAGAAATCGAATAATTCAAATAATTTATCGACTGGCGCATATTCGAAGTTATAGGTCGATTGTTCTACTTCATTTTGATGGAATACATCACCATAAGTCACAGTACCGAACTGACCTTTGGTCCAAACAAGATCGTAAACTGAGTCTACACCTTGAAGGTACATCGCAAGACGTTCTAAACCGTATGTGATTTCACCAGTAACAGGGTAGCATTCAACACCACCAACTTGCTGGAAGTAAGTGAACTGAGTCACTTCCATACCATTTAACCAAACTTCCCAACCTAAGCCCCAAGCGCCAAGTGTTGGAGATTCCCAGTTATCTTCGACGAAACGGATGTCGTGTGTCAGCGTATCAATGCCGATTGCTTTTAATGAATCAAGATAAAGCTGTTGGATATTGTCTGGGTTTGGTTTAAGTACTACTTGGAACTGATAATAGTGTTGTAAGCGGTTTGGGTTCTCACCATAACGACCATCTTTAGGACGGCGTGAAGGTTGAACATAAGCCGCGTTCCAGGTTTCTGGACCTAATGCGCGTAAGAAAGTTGCAGTGTGGAATGTCCCTGCACCCATTTCCATATCATATGGTTGTAATACGACGCAGCCTTGCTCCGCCCAATAGTTTTGTAGGGCAAGAATTAAGCCCTGAAATGTATCAATATGCGATATAGCACGACTCATGGTGCATCCACTGGAATCAAACAAAAATTGTGGTTAAGTATAAGGATTTTCGGGTGCAGTGCAAAGGATTCAAGCGTTTCAGCAACAAGTTCTGATAATAAATTATTTAAACGCTTTTGTTTAATTTTCGAGTGAATTCAAAACGTACCCAATAGTCGACATATTTTCCCAGTTGGCAAAGTCCTAAATCGGAGATCATTCACATAAACGTCACCTCATGACGCATAACATCTTTTTCAATCTTAATTTTCAAATCATGAAATGTTAGCTTTGAAATGATCTTGTCACTGAGGTGTTTGCTATGTCTGATCGCATTCGTGAAAAATTACAAATTCTTGCCGATGCAGCTAAATATGATGTGTCCTGTTCCTCTAGTGGTAGTGACCGTAAAAATAAAGATAAGGGGCTAGGTGATGCCAGTCGGGCAGGGATTTGCCATAGTTATACCGAAGATGGGCGCTGTGTTTCATTGCTTAAAATCTTGTTCAGTAATGTCTGTATTTTTGATTGTGCTTATTGTGTGTCGCGCCGTTCTAATGATGTGAAACGTGCTGCATTTACCGTACAAGAAGTGGTTGACCTGACCATTAATTTTTATCGTCGTAATTATATTGAAGGGCTGTTTCTGAGTTCAGGAATTTTTAAGTCTGCTGACTATACTATGGAGCGAATGCTTCAAGTGGTGAAAAAACTACGTCTCGAAGAAAATTTTAATGGCTATATTCATCTCAAAACTATTCCTGGAGCATCGCCTGAGCTGATTCATGAAGCAGGACTTTATGCTGACCGTATGAGCATCAATTTAGAAATGCCAACTGAGGTCGGATTAAAAGCGTTTGCGCCTGAAAAATCACATCAAGAAGTACAAAAAGACTTGGGGCTAGTGCGAGATCGACTGATTCAACTCAAAGATGAACGCCAGATTATCAAGCATGTGCCAAAATATGTACCCGCAGGGCAGACCACGCAAATGGTGGTCGGCGCACATCAGGAAACTGATCAAGACGTACTTGTGATGGCAGATCGACATTACAAGGAATTTAAACTGAAACGGGTATATTTCTCAGGTTATATTCCAATCAACACAGAAAATAACTATTTACCAGCGGTCGGTTCAGCACCACCTTTGTTGCGTGAAAATCGGCTTTATCAAAGTGATTGGTTGATGCGTTTTTATGGTTTTGAAGTCAATGAAATCGTCAATGAAAAACACCCACATTTAGATTTGGATGTAGACCCAAAACTGAGTTGGGCGTTGCGTCATCCCGAGCAGTTTCCAGTGGATTTAAATCGTGCTGACTATCGCATGATCCTTCGTGTACCAGGCATCGGCGTAAAGTCAGCCAAGAAAATCGTGCAAGCGCGTCGTTTTGGCAAGATACACACTGATTTATTGAAACAACTCGGTGTGGCGTATTCACGTGCCCAGTTTTTTATTCGTTGTGAAGACAGTCCACGATTTCAAAAGGAACTTTCTACGACTGATATTCGTCAGCAAATATTAACGCAGGGTTCATCCAAGTACGTGAAACAACTGTCACCTCAGTTGAGTTTAGGATTCTAAACATGCTCAGTGATGCTGTGGTTTATTACTATTTTGATGGCTCTATGATCGGTTTACTCAACTGCGTATTTCGTGCTTTTCAGTTTAAAGAATTCCACGTGCAATTGTGTTTAAACCAAGTTGCACAGCATGGCTTATTTGCCACGTCGGTTGAAATTCCAAATCATGAGCAACATGCAGCACGTGTTTGGTCAGCTTTACAGCAGAAACTTTCGCATTCATCTCTGAAACAATTTTATTTTGCCTATTTATCTGAATCCTTGGATGCCTATCAGCATTTATTTAATTACTGTATCTATGTTTTTCGGCATCAACATTCAGTCGAAAAAAATTACTCTCATCCCAGTGTTTTAGCGATTTCGCAATGGACGAAAAAGGTCGGGCGCGAAAAGCATCGTATGGAAGCTTTTGTGCGGTTTAAGAAAACTACAGATGGTTTATTTTTAAGTTTAGTTCGACCTGATTTTAATGTCTTGCCTTTGATACAGCCGCATTTTAAGCGTCGTTATCAAGATCAACGTTGGTTGATTTATGACGAACAGCGCAAATATGGTCTGTATTATGATTTAAAAGAGATTCACGAGGTTTCTTTAGAAGCCAATCAGATTGACCGTAATATCGAAAATGGGGGCAGTCAAAACTTTCAATTAGAATTAGATGAACAAGAAGAATTATACGATCAGCTTTGGAAAGATTATTTTAATAGTATCAACATTAAAGAACGTCAGAATGTGAAATTGCATGTGCAATATTTACCTAAACGCTATTGGCGTTATCTGAATGAAAAATATGTTTAAGGCATTTTTTTGATTATTATTTTAAAAATACCAACATAACAAAAGAGCACATTCATGACTAAATTAGTCTTAAAAACAGCGGTACTGATTATGGCTTGTTTGAGTACTTTAGTATTTGCCAAAACGCAAGATAAAGCGATAGATCCTTATAGCCAATGTATCGATGACACCATTCAACAGCTAAAACTGGGAAATATCAATAATGCTGTGGTGGAGATCTGTAGCACCAGAACCAAAACTGTATATGCAAAGCAGATTGTGCAGTTATTGGATCAAATAAAAAAACAGAGTCAGGAATACAAGCAGCCTGAACGCTATCAGGACATCATGAAATCACAACAGCTTTGGAAAAATTTTGTCGATCAAGAGTGCCGTAATGCTGGTGCTTATATCGGTTCGCCGATGTATGAGTTTTGTCCCATGCAAAAATATGCAGAGCGATTGGAGCAATTGGAGGAGTATTTAAATTGACCTTGATCAGTTTTCGTTATTATTTAAAACTGTAATTTAAATACATCTTCAGTCTGAGTCGGCGTATACTGCTGCAACCAATGAAACAACACTATTCCAGCAAGGTGCATTGTGAGCTTTACCCAATCAGACTGGCTAAATTTCTTAAAACCGAATTACAAAATATTACCTTTGAAAGAACGTTTACTTTCTGGATTTGGCGCGCTTTGTGGTTTAGCAATATCCTCTTTAATTAGTTGGTATGTATTGGGCGGTATGAATGCATGGTATATCGCACCGATGGGTGCATCGTCAGTGCTTCTATTCGCGGTTCCCAACAGTCCACTGGCATAACCCTGGAATGTGGTTGTTGGAAATACGCTGGCAGGGATTATTGGGGTGGCCTGTACTCAATATTTGCCTGATCTGACCAGCGCATTTAGCGTGGCGGTTGGGTTTGCTATTTTTATGATGATGACTACAGACTCCTTGCATCCACCGAGTGGGGCAGTGGCGATTACCGCAGTTTTGGGTGGTGAGGCAGTCCATCGTCTAGGATTTCATTTTGTACTGTATCCCGTGCTATTGAACTCGATTTTACTGTTGCTATTTGCGGTATTTTTTAACCGTTTAATTGGGCGGCATTATCCCATTACCGCGCATGTCAATGAGCGTTCCAAAGACCCAACACCTACTCAAAAAGTATCGATTCAACCCAAAGATATCGAATATGCCTTAGAGCAACACACTGAACTATTGGATATCAGCCAATACGATTTAGAGAAAATCATTTTAGAAGCACAGGAACACGCAAGCGAACGCCTGAATAGTTACTTTGTCTGTGAGGATATTATGAGTCGGGATGTCATCAAGCTACATGAAGATGATGATATTCATCAGGCCTTAGAGAAGTTCAAGGAAGTCAACCTCATGAGTCTGCCTGTCGTCAATGCGGAGGAAAAACTGGTTGGAACACTGGCCTTATATGAGGTGGTGGAATGGTTTAAGGGTGCCACTGATCCGCGAAATTCATGGCAACATTATGTGAAACAGATCATGAGTCGTCGAGTTGTGAAAGTTGATCCATTACAACCGATTCAAGATCTTGTACCTTATTTTGTTGAAAAATCTTTTAATTATATTCCTGTGGTCGAAGAGCTACGTTTAATTGGAATTATTAGTCGGGCTGATATGATTGCGGCCTTGCATCAGCAAATCAAACAACAATCTTCAGTATTTTGAGCAAAAAAAAGCTACGGTTGTATTAGGGGTAAATCAACCGTAGCGACCAACAGAGGAAAGTGGGATTAGCGTTTTATGTGTTGATCTTCATCAACTGTCTTAACAGGTGGATGATAGCCTTGTACATGCTCAACCCGATTCGCCTGTCTTTTTGGAATGACTAACCACATGATTAAATACACCAAAATACCTGGGAAAGCGGCGCTCATAATTGAAATAATCACAAAGATTAAACGTAGTAAATTCGCATTCCAACCAAAACGTTCCGCAATACCGCCCATTACACCAGCGATCATGCTTTGTTGGTTTGAGCGGTATAAACCAGAATTGGCCATTTAATTTTTCTCCAAAAATATTTGATACAGCAACGGAATGAGACTTCATTCATGATAAATCGCTGTTAATAATGAGATAGGGATGAACTGGTTTTTTTAAAGTTTAAACAGATGGGAGAATCGTTACGGTGTGTAAAAGGCTGATGGAAAAAACGACAGTATCGCCTAAAATGCACCGACTTAAAGCATATGGCTTGGGTTAATCGAAATTTCGCTCTTATCAAAATACTCCACGAATGGACTTTTGGAGGCATATAACAAAACGGTTCAATCGTTTTGATCTTTCCAAAAAGTTTATTTATTGGAATGGTGAGGTGAAATGGTCACGATATCGATGTTAGAGATTTATGGATATGCAGTTCAGGTTATTCTTATCGTGGTTTAGCGTAGGTGCTCTCTTGAGCTTTGGGTTGAGCGCCTGTGATAGCCATCACCCTGAATCCGCTAAACAACAGGCCCAGACGCAACCGAGTCATGAAATCATGGAATCAGACCCGCAGCAGGGGATGTCATTAACCCAGGTTGCTGGACAGGCCACCCTGCCTCGTCCTGTGACACACAAGCATACACCGACTAAACTGTCTGAAACTGAACTGGCCTATGTGGGGCGTTATCATGCGCGTATTCCATGTACCGATGCTTTCGCGGGTTGTGTCAATAACGAGAAAGAAGCGGAATATATTATGAACTTGCTGGAGGATGGCTCTGTCTACTGGACCAATACCAGTTTCGGTCGTCTGGGTTCAGATTTATCGCGTAATGTTGCCAAAATTGAGCAAACCTGTAAGCAGGTGCAGTGGCATGTTGAGCCAGTGGAAAAAGAGATTGTGGTGCGCTGTGCTGCCGCTGACGTGAATTTATATTACCAGATCAATCAGGACCAGAATCTTGTGATGGATCTGGATAAAATCTGGAATGGGGATCAGGGCCGCAACCGCAAGTTCTTTAAAGAATATCCATTTCCCAAGAAAGCCTATGTTTTTGAAAAGTCGGAATAAAAAATTGAGAATAAAAAAAGAGCGCATCGAGCGCTCTTTTTTGTCAGTGCAGATTAGTAATCAAAGCTGAAGTGTTCTGGTACAAGTGAAGTCAAGGTACGAGAAGTCGAAACCATTGATTCTGCATGACCTTGCGCACGTGGCAACAAACGGTCAAAGTAGAATTCAGCAACCTTGATTTTTGCTTTATAGAATTCAGGAGTTTCAGCACCATTGCCTGCTTCCAGTTTTTCAGAAGCAACCACTGCCTGTTGAGCCCAGAAGTAAGCCATCATCACATAACCAGAGAACATCAAGAAATCATTAGAAGCAGAAGATACGATGTCACGGTCTTTACGTGCTGCAAGCATGATGCGAACAGTTAATGTGTTCCATTGAGCGCAAAGCTTCGTTAAGTCCCAAGCGAAGCGACGTAAGTATTTGTTACGAGCGTGAGTTGCACAGAACTTCAGGATTTCAGCAGTATAGTCACGAACAACTTTACCTTTTGAGCTTAAAAGAACTTTACGACCTAATAAGTCAAGTGCTTGGACACCCGTTGTACCTTCATACAATGTTGAGATACGTGCATCACGTGCGATTTGTTCCATGCCCCATTCTTTGATGTAACCATGACCGCCGTATACTTGGATACCATGGTTTGCAGCTTCCAAACCTAATTCAGTCAAGAAACCTTTAAGAATTGGAGTATAGAAACCAAGTTTGTCATCGGCAGCTTCATAAGCAGCCTGATCACCACTTGCCAGCGCATCAGCCATTTTATCTGCAAGTTTGGCAGCATGATAAATCATTGCACGACCACCTTCAGCTACAGCTTTTTGAGTTAAAAGCATGCGGCGAACGTCTGCGTGGTGAATGATTGCATCAGCAACACGCTCTGGCTCTTTTTTACCAGAAAGTGCGCGCATAGACATACGGTCTTTCGCATAAGGTAACGCACCTTGGAAAGAAAGTTCAGCATGTGCAATACCTTGAACCGCTGTACCAATACGTGCAGTGTTCATGAAAGTAAACATTGCATGCAAACCTTTGTTGATTTCACCAATGAGGTAACCAGTTGCGTTATCAAAGTTCAATACCGCAGTTGCTGATGCACGGATACCCATTTTGTGTTCGA
>NZ_DDAH01000114.1:3750-4149 GCF_002333245.1 Acinetobacter sp. UBA2063 | reverse complement strand
GATACCCATTTTGTGTTCGATTGAACCACAAGATACGGTATTACGCTCACCTACACCGCCGTCAGCAGTTGGGATGAGCTTAGGCACGATGAATAACGAGATACCACGGGTACCAGCAGGTGCGTCTGGAAGACGCGCAAGTACGATGTGGATAATGTTTTCAGTTAAATCATGCTCACCTGCAGAGATGAAGATTTTTGTACCAGAGATTTTATAAGTACCGTCAGCAGCAGGTTCAGCTTTAGTTTTAACTTGACCTAAGTCTGTACCACATTGAGGTTCAGTTAAGCACATTGTGCCAGACCAAGTACCTTCAACCAGTTTAGGCATATAGGTATTTTTTTGCTCATCAGTACCGAACTGGATGATGGTGTTCATACAACCTGTACTTAAACCTGG
>NZ_DDAH01000114.1:2986-3624 GCF_002333245.1 Acinetobacter sp. UBA2063 | reverse complement strand
ACAACCTGTACTTAAACCTGGGTACATGGTGAATGACCAGTTTGCAGTACCCATCATTTCAGACTTGATGAGGTTTAAAGACATTGGCAGGCCTTGACCACCAAATTCTTCTGGGTAAGAAAGACCTTGCCAGCCACCCATGACGAACTGGTCATAAGCTTCCTTGAAGCCTTTAGGTGTTGTTACTTCGCCGTTGTTAAAGGTACAGCCTTCTTCATCACCTGACTGGTTCAGTGGAGAAAGTACGTTTTCGCAGTAATCTGCCGCACCTTCAAGAATCATATCAACTGTATCTTTATCAGCATTCTGTCCACTTGCCAAAGTTTGGTAATGGGCTGGATAATCTAACATTTCGTTCATTAAGAAACGAATATCGCGGAGCGGGGCTTTATAAGCTGGCATAATCTTAATCCTGTATTTGAATCATTTTGGATTATCTGTTTCGATACTTTGATTATTCACAATGGTGATAAAAATACATTGATAAACACTATGGAAAAGACTGTCAGAAAAGCGAATTAATCAGATGAGAGAGGTGTGCAAAAGTCAACTTTTCGCTGCTGTTTGAAACTCATTTTAAATATGAAAATGATTAAATTTACAGTTGTAAATATAATGATATAAAGGTGTTTGGTAAA
>NZ_DDAH01000114.1:0-2891 GCF_002333245.1 Acinetobacter sp. UBA2063 | reverse complement strand
AAACTATGCGTTTAAAATATTTAACTTTATGTGTATTGGGGTTTAGTCTTTCTGCATGTTCTCAGCATGTCATTAAAACCAATTTTGCTACTGCAAACCTTGAACAGAAAGCCATTAACAGCATCAATGCGAGGTATGAATATCCCAGCTATGACTACCGTGGAAAATTTAATGTCCATGTTGATCTGGACCAAAATAAAAGCGTAAGCAAAGATGACAAGGCGGCTCTGGATGCCAATGTGAAGCAAAAGGTTGATCAATATCTGCGCGACCAGAAAGTCAACCTGAACACCGCACAGAAGCAGGCTTGATATGAAACCCTTGCCCAACAGCCAAAACAGTTTGGCGGCAGCAAGGCGGACAAGTTTACCCGTGTCATGGCCAATGTTCTGAATGACATGCAGTTTGAATATGAGGGTTCAGTGCATTACCGACAGAAAATGGGATCATTCAACCTTTTGACGACAAGCTGGGGCGGGCAGTGGGCCGTATTGTCAACGATGCCATGCGTGGTGATCAGGATCGTCAGGCCCTGAAAAAATTAAAGGCGCAATATAAACAGCCACAGCAGATTTTTGCCAAACAGTATCAAATCCAGTTTGAACGTGAAAATGGCGCATATCCTGAGGAAAAAAACGTGCTGGAACAGACAGCCAATATTTTGGGACAGGTTTATGTGGATGCACGTCAAAACAAGCTGTCTGAGAAGTCAATCAAGAACTTAAAGGCTGAACATAATGAATTTATTGATTATGAAATCTTTAAGGATGTTTACCAGAAAATGCTGAGCAGCAAATAATTGAGTGCCAAAAAAAGAACCTGCTGATTGCGTAGGTTCTTTTTTGCCGAATTTTACTGAGCGACTATAAAAAATCCTTGAGTTCAGGTTTGACCCCATTCCAGATTGAAAAGGCTTCGATCGCCTGTCCAACCAACATGCCAAAGCCATCGGTGGATGGAACCTGACGTGCCTGAGCCTGATCCAGAAAGCTGGAGGATTTGCCATAGGCCATTTCATAGGCGTGATGGAAAACCAGTGTTTCAGGAAGTTGCAACACATCGCCAGTTAAACTTGCTGATGTTGCATTAATCACAAAATCAAATTCACCTGAAAGCTGATCTAAAGCAATTGTTTGTAATTCAGTTTCAGGGACAGCCGTTTTTAAATCGTCAACCAGTTGTTCCGCACGGGCGAGGGTACGGTTGGCAATCACGATTTGTTTTGCACCTGCCTGCATCAGTGGATAGATCACACCACGGGTCGCACCGCCAGCCCCTAAAATCAGGATACGGCTGTTTGCAAGATTCCAGCCCAGAGCCTGAATGGCGGCAACTAAACCCTGACCATCGGTATTATCTCCAAACAGTTTGCCATCCTGCATCCACAAGGTATTCACGGCTTTGGCAATCTTGGCGCGTTCAGTCAGTTGATCACATAAGGCAAAGGCCTGCTCTTTAAAAGGAACAGTCACATTCATACCCACACCACCTTGAACAAAGAAGTCTTTGGTGGTTTTTTCAAAGCCATCCAGTGGTGCAAGAATTTTTTTATAGTTTAAATCAACTCCTGTTTTTGCTGCAAAAGCATGATGCAATTCTGGTGAGCGGGATTGTTCAATTGGATTTCCAATGACAGCAAATTGTTTGGTCATGATTAAAATCTAAAATAAAGAAAATAAAGGCAGTGTATAAAGGTGTGATTTAGCCGACAAGAGCGAATCATGGCTGATTAACATCTCTCATAAAATACGGTATTAGTCAAAATCCTTTTTTGAATTTTGACTTTTTATTTTTACTTCTCTAAACCCAACCAGTCTCTTGGTTTTAAATAATAATCAGTGAGACGTTTTTCAGGTGAGTTTTCATCCCATTCAGGACGATACGACCAGCCTGCAAGATTAGGTAAACTGACCAAGATCGATTCAATTCGTCCACCTGTTTGTAAACCAAACAAGGTGCCACGATCATAAACCAGATTGTATTCAACATAACGACCACGACGATACAACTGGAACTCGCGCTGAGCTTCGGTATATGGCTGCTCACGATGCTTTTCAAAAATTGGCAGGATTGCTGCTAAATAACCATTACCAACAGCCTGCATATATTGAAAACAGGTTTCAAAATCCCATTGATTGAGATCATCAAAGAACAAACCACCCACGCCACGCTGTTCATCACGGTGTTTTAAATAGAAATAATCATCACACCATTGTTTATGCTCGGCATAAACATTTTCACCAAATGGCTGACATAAGTCATAGGCAGTTTGATGCCAGTCTAAAATATCCTGATCATCTGGATAGAACGGGGTTAAGTCAAAACCACCGCCAAACCACCACACTGGGTCCTGTCCCTCAGGTTCAGCCACAAATAAACGGACATTGGCATGGGAGGTTGGAATATTTGGATTTTTTGGATGAATGACCAGTGACACACCCAAAGCCTGAGCCTTTGCGCCCGCAATCTGCGGATGGCGTTCAGTTGCGGAAGCAGGCAGCTTGCTGATATTGATGTGGGAAAACATGACCCCACCTTTTTCAATCACTTCACCATTTTGCAGAACACGGGAACGACCACCACCGCCTTCGGTTCGTTGCCAATCATCAATGATAAACTCAGCGGTGCCACCGCCTGCACGTTCCTGTTGTTCTAATCCTGCACAAATCCGTGCCTGTAGGTCGAGTAAAAACTCACGAACACGGTGAATATCAGCTGAAGTTGGATGCTGCATGATGATCCTCTTGAGGTGATCTGGGAATTAGCTACATCAAAACATAAATCCATAAAAAAAGTAAGGAATTTAAATCATTTCTTTTTCAACAGCAGCTTTTAATTCGGTGATTACCTGATTACGTTTCTTTGTGTAGATGAATGCACCGATAATACCT
>NZ_DDAH01000047.1:0-3961 GCF_002333245.1 Acinetobacter sp. UBA2063 | reverse complement strand
GAGGCGGATTCGGGTAAAATTTCCATTCTTTATTTTTCCAATATTTCATATCTTAAAACTGGTTCTAGCATAAGATGACAATAGCTAAAATGAACGCCCGAGACTTGATTATTGATCTACTTTTAGGGCTACAAGGTCGAGAGATCTCAATTAAACAAATTATTATTGCTGCCAAGCTTTTTGAGATTAGTGAAAACAGTATCCGTGTTGCCGTAACCCGTCTATCGGGTGATGGCGTGATCGAGGCGATTGAGCGCGGTATCTATCAGTTCACGGTCCAGTCGCATGAATGGGCCAATGTGATGCTGAACCGTAAGAACGGGATTAAGCAGACCAAGAAATGGACGCATCAATATCTTGCGGTTTTTACAGGTGAACTGGGGCGAGTTGACCGTACTGCACTGAACCGTCGTGAACGGGCATTAAAACGCTTTGGCTTTAAGGAGTTGGAACAGGGGATTTATATTCGTCCCGACAATTTGGCGATTACATTTGATCATCTTTTTTCCGAGTTGAAAGCTTCAGGTTTGGAAATGACCGCCAAGATTTGCCAGATTAGTCATTTTGATGAAACGACTTTGGCAATCATTCCCAGCTTGTGGTCAACACAAACACTCAACCAGAACTATGAGAAATATAGCCAAATGATTCAGAAATGGTTGGCTACGGTTGACCGAATCTCATTGGAGGATGCTGCGCGGGAATCGCTATTATTAGGTCGCCAGACAATTTCTCTGCTCATGAATGATCCTTTATTACCCGAGGATTTTGTTGATGTGCAGCTTAGGGAACAATTCGCCCTGAGTGTGCAACAACTGGATCAGACAGGTTTGGAACTGTGGCGCAAGTTTTATGAACTGAGTGTCGTGTAAATACCAATTACAAATATTACTAAAAATTTAATTTTAATTTATTGACAGAAATATTACTTAATTTAGAATAAAGTGAATAGTTATGTGGTTTTATAAAAATACAAAAATTGCAGGATAGGATATGAACACACGTACGGCTATTAGTGATTTGTTCACACGAGAAGAAATCACGGAATTGACTGCCAAATCGGATCTGCATGGTAGCTGGGCTGTTTTATCAACCTGGGCGGTGATTGGTGGAACCTTTGCCACTGTTGCTGGCTTTTGGGAATATTTGCCAAACTGGGGCAAGTTGCTCATATGTATTGTAGCTTTGGTTATTCTGGCTGGCCGTCAATTGGCGCTGGCTATCCTTACGCATGATGCTTCACATCAAAGTCTGTTTAAAACCAAATGGCTCAACGATACCTTAACCGACTGGTTATGTGCCCGTCCAGTCTGGAATGACCTGCATAAATACCGTAAGCATCATCTCCGCCATCACAGTAAAACATCAACGGTAGATGATCCAGATTTATCACTTGTTACAGGTTTTCCGACCTCTAAAAAATCAGTAATGCGTAAATTCATGCGTGATTTATTGGAGGTGACTGGTTTTAAATTTGCGCTTGGGCGTGTGTTAATGGATGTTGAGAAAATGGAATGGACGGTTTCCAATGACCGTCGTTGGATCGATCAAACAGGACGGCACTGGTCTGATTATCCAAAGGCATTTATAAAAAATAGCGGTGGGGCCATTGCCACCAATACCGCTTTATTTTCGGCACTTTGGGCAGCAGGACATCCCAAACTCTATGCGCTTTGGGTGTTGGCCTATGTAACGCCGTTCCCACTGTTGCTACGTGTTCGTTCCATGGCGGAACATGCAGGAATGGAAACCAGCAATAGTGCCTTGACCAATACTCGCACGACTAAAGCAGGTTATATCGCAAGGGCTTTAGTTGCGCCGATTCATGTCAACTATCATAAAGAACACCATTTGATGGCGGCAGTGCCTTATTTTAAGTTGCCAAGAATGCACCAGATATTACGTGAGCGTGGTCATGTTGCTGAACCACCCACTTATTGGCAAGTGTTGAATGAGCTTTCAGCAAAAGCAGATTAAAAATTGATGATCCTTGTTTTTGTTCAAGAGAAGTAGGTTGCTTCCTGTTTCTTGAGTATAAACTGAAATGGATGATAGGTTGTAACATTATAGGTTTTGAGAGATATGGCAGCGAATAAACAGGAAATCATTGAGTTTCTGGCTCAGGAATTTTCACAGGCACTTAGAAAGAACACGATTGAACAGATTACCCCTAAAGGTGCGCAATTGTTGTATCGCGTGGATCAGGATGACCTGCGTCCTGGTCAGACTGTGTCTGGGCCAACCCTAATGCTGGTGGCAGACTTTGTCCTGTATGTGGCAATTATTGGACATTTGGGATTGATTAAAATGGCGGTCACCACCAACATGAATATCAATTTCTTTCGTAAGCCAGATGGAACACGGGATATCAGGGCAGTCTGTAAGTTGATTAAAGTTGGCAGAACCCTAGTGACAGGGGAAGTGTGGTTATATTCTGTAGGTGATGAGGAACCAGTAGCGCATGTGATTGGGACCTATGCACTTCCGCAAAAATCATAAGTTTTTAAAAATGATAAAGTGAAATGCTTAAAAATCATAACAACATTTAAGTATGCGAAATAGTAAGAACATGCTACAACTAATAGCGATCAAATTTATTTGTTCTTACTATTTTTTACTTCTATGACTATACCGATCGACTTAACCCCTTTATCACAACTTGAACTGAATCAAGAACATGTTCTCGCGATTAAACGTAATGATTTATTGCCTTTAATCACTGATCCCCATCGTTTAAATCATTATGCAGATCATTTGGTGCAGGCGCAAAGTGTCCTGTTGAATGGTGTCGATCCGAAGTTAAATCAGCAGCTCAGTGAAGTGATTACCCAGATTGTTCAGCAACTGTCACGCTCAAAAAATTATATGGGCGGGCGAAAATTTAATGCACTGCAAAAATGGCTGGGAATTGATGTTGAATATGATGCTGGACAGGTCAAATATGTCAAAGACCTGGATCGTTTAATCAGTGAGGCAAACCACTTAAGCCAAAAGCTACAGGTTGAGATTCAGAAATCGCAGTCACGTTTGCAGCAGGCTCTGGGTTTAAGGGAACAGATGGCGGCGTATATACAGGCTGCCGATGAATTTTTAAAAGAATATCCCCAGTTTAGTAAACAGCAGCAGGTACTTTATCCCTTCGTTGAGCGTCTATCTAAAAAGATCAATACATTACAAACTTTACAGACCAGCAATGACATTGCAATGAAACAGATGCAGTTGTCACAGCATTTATCTTTTAGCCTTTTAGACCGTTTTAAAGAGGCGCAGCAGGTGTTGATTCCAGCGTGGCGTTATCATCTAGAGCAAAGCCGTGAGTCTAACTCATCAAAGACCATTGAGCAGTTGGACAAAAGCCGAGAAGATTTAATCCAAAATCTGAAAAAATCATTACAGAAATAAGAGGGGAATATCATGTCAGATTCAGAACTTATAAAATCATCCAGCGAACTTGCAATTAGGCAGGAGCAGCGTTTTGAACAACTTAACCTAAAAGAGTTAGGCTTGCAGCCACAGGACTTTGCCGAGGTTATGGATGCGCATAAGGAACTTGCAGACATCAGTACCACTGTGGTGGCTGAATACGGTAAAAACATTGCCAATAAAACATCAACCTATACAGATGAGTTGTTGGGTTTGGTTCAAAATAAGGATTTAGATACGACTGGTCAAAAGCTCAATGAAGTGGTTCAGGTCGCGCAGCAACTTAATACTTCCAGTATTTTAAACAAGTCAAAAAGCTCAGGCTTTTTTGGTGGTTTGTTGAGCAGGTTTAAGAATGCCAAGCAAAGTTTTGACCAGCATTTTAATACCACTAAAGAGCAGATTGATGTGTTGGTTAAAGAGATTGAAAGCTCGCAATCAGATCTTAAGGCGCGGGTGGGAACACTCGACAAGATGTTTGATGCTGTTCAGGATGAATATAAACAACTTGGTGTTTATATTGCTGCGGGGCAGTTGA
>NZ_DDAH01000112.1:495-3389 GCF_002333245.1 Acinetobacter sp. UBA2063 | reverse complement strand
ATTTTTCCCATTCATCCAAACTCTTAAACAAATGGCTAGGGGGCTGTAATTCTTCTTTTGGCTTTTGAAGTTCAGTATCAGGAAATTTGATGTCTACCGTTTTTGGCAGTGTACTTGCTGTAGGAAGTACAATAGCCTTCCCTGCTTCTACACTTAGATTATTCATCCAATCTCCGAGTTCTTTTCTCCATCCAGAAATATCAATTGAATTACCAATTGAATCAGGTTCAGCTGTCACGGTGATGTTAATGTTTTTAAATATATCTGATTTTGCCTTTCTTAAAGATTCAGTAAACTCAGCGGAGACTCCACCTCCTGCGCCAATACCACTATAAGATATGGATAATCCACCTCCGTTATAATGCTCTGAATTACTACTGTTGCTACCAAAACTTAGTTTTCCCTCACCAATCGCACGATTCATCACTTCAACTTTTGTGACAAAAGAATCGCCATTCTGCTTATAAAATGTTTGTATCTCTTTAATAATGTGCTTACGCAATTCTCGCATATTGACCACTAACGTTTGACGAGTTTCAGCATCATTACATTGATTATATTGTGTTTGAAGTTGCGCAAAAATAGTCTGCATTTTTGAAAGCACTTGAATACTGCCATAGATGTTCCCTTTATCCAACGGTTTACCATCAATATTAACGGTTTTAATATAATGACATTTGCCTACACTCGCAGGTTCAACCACGGTATGTACTTTCTTTTCAAGCTCTTCTTCAGTCAGTGCTGTTCCAACTAAATATGCAGTAAAGTTATCACCACTATCATCCATACTCACAGTGCCGATTGTAATCGTCTTACCCGCACCCACTTGACGCATAATCGCAGAAACACTTCCTACCGTACTGGCTGTGGCATTCGCTTCGGCATGATGATATTTCGCTGCAACTTTAAAACCGAATCTTTTAATATTTGCAGAACCGCCAACCGACCATTGCTGATCTCTTAAACTACTGCTTGCACTACTCTTAATCTCAAAACTATCTGTTCTTGAAGACTGGGCATCATCGACAAACAAAAGATCGTCTTTTTTCAGTGCAGCCAAATTAAAAACCGAACGCATCACATAAGTCGCTTTCTGGGTATCAACTGGATAGCCAATATTGAGTGACTTAATATTCTCTGGTTTGGTTAGATCACGCACTCCTATGCTGTCCAAGCCAGTGTTTAAATAAATATTAAACTCACTTTCATCCATGTCTAAATATTCAGCCAGCGTTGGGTATTGCGCCATCAACGATGAACCCGATGGGGTATGCTCATTCAAACTTGATTTATTTTGATCTTCATTTTTCAGCTCACATCCCATCAACGGCAGCAAAAGCAGCAATGTTATTGATAAACGGTATGACATTCTATTTCTCCCCCTTATATTTTAGACTTGAATTATAAATGATCATTTTTTGTAGCAACATCACTGAAATTTGGTATTTTTATTTACCTTTCAATAAAATAAAAATCATTAGAATCTCAAATAAACCTATAATTTTATTTAAAAAATAAAGCATAAACCTACAAATACAAAATGTTAATGAGATAAAATTAAAGCTTAAAAAAATAATAAAATTGGCTCAGTTCTATACAGCCATTCGTTACTTAAATTTGGTCATTTTCTCAACCTCCTTGAGGGTTTGTTTAATCGGTTCATAATCCAGAAACCAGAGCAGGTTCAGGTTGCGTTGTTTATGCTGCTGTGCCAGCAGGTCAATGACACTACGCTCACCCCGTCCCACCAGATGTTGCTGATAGAAATAATACAGCAACAGCACTGTGCTTAATAACATCACCGCCAGCATGATCCAGAACCCGACAGGTGACTTTAATCCTGGAATAAACTCAAAGTTCATTCCGTAAATTCCCGTCAGCAAAGTCAAGGGTGCGAATACGGCGGTGATGATCGCCAAAATCCGCATATTTTCATTGGTTTGATTCGCAATAGCTGAAAAATGTAAGTCAATCGCCGATTGAATCGCATTTCTTAAACGCAAGGTATGTTTTTGAACACGCTCTACATGGCTCATTAAATCATTGAGACGAACCAAGAGAATGTCTTGATTCTTATGCTTATGTTCCCCCATCACATGATGATAATTATCCACCAGTTCATCTCGGAACTCCTGCAAGGTCTCTATTTGTTCCTCACATAAATTTTCAATTTGCTGGAAAGCCATATCTTCATGAAACAATTGATGCCACTGTTTAAAACGCCGATTGCCCTGCAAAAGTTGCTGTTGCCAGTATTCAACACGACGTGTTAGTGGGGTGCGCAGGTTTAGGTAGCCATCAATCATGCTGTTGAGCAGGCGCAAACAGAGATCCGCTGGGGTACTGGCCAGTTTACGGGGTTTATTCTGCTCCTCAATCGCCCGCCCCATAATGGTCTGGATACGTTGGATATAGCTTTCGATTGCTTTATTCCCCTGCTCCCTCACACTCACCAAAATGTTCGGCGTTAGAATAAAACCCATCGGTGTAGTTGCTAGGCCAAAAATACTTTCATGAGATTCTAAAGTATTGTCACTTTCATAAATTTGATCGTCTGGGCTAATCAGTTTGCGGAACACCAGCAGGTCATATTCCTCGACACTGTCGAAAGCACAAGGATGTTCGATATTGAGCAGGTCGCGCATATGAAATTCGTTAAGCACCACACCTGTATGCTCATAAATATTTTTTTGCCAAGAATCGGTATGATTAACCAGATCCTGTCTTAAACTATCCACCCACAAAAATTCCAGCATATGTTCTGATTGTTCTTCGGCACTAATAAAAATCGTATCTTCACTGTTATGACGATAAAAATAATAAAGCTGCATAACCATGATATTCATCTAAATCCCAAGAATATCATGCCATAAAAAAGCCCGCACAAGGCGGGC
>NZ_DDAH01000112.1:0-370 GCF_002333245.1 Acinetobacter sp. UBA2063 | reverse complement strand
CCCGCACAAGGCGGGCTTTTTGTCAGTCGATTGCAGCGATTACGCTTGTTCGATGTCTTTCATGGTCAACTTGATACGACCACGGTTATCCACATCGGCAACCTGAACCTTAAGTTCCTGACCTTCTTTTAACACGTCAGTCACGTTGGCAATACGTTCATTTGAAATTTGCGAAATGTGAAGCAAACCGTCCGTACCTGGCAAGATATTCACGAATGCACCAAATTCAACGATACGAATCACTTTACCTGTATAGATTGTACCTGGCTCAACTTCAGCAGTCAGTGCTTGGATTTTTGCAATCGCAGCACGCGCAGCAGCTTTAGTTTCACCAAATACGCGCACGGTACCATTGTCTTCGATATCAATC
>NZ_DDAH01000167.1:0-2656 GCF_002333245.1 Acinetobacter sp. UBA2063 | reverse complement strand
GACATGCTTAATATTTTGGCAAACTGTATGTCTATCTTGTTATTTGGGTTAAATTTGAAAAATAATTTTTTATTTTTATATGCTTATAAATCAAAAGCTAAGATGAATATATTTGTGGTTGGAATGTGATTGCTCAAATTTTATCTGTTTATGAATGGTGCTGGTTTCCAGCCTTGCTGGTGGGTGGGGGCAGTTAAAAATAGTGGAAACTTGTATGACATGGAGCGTTTTCAAGATTGAAAGGCAGCTTTTTGGCTGCTTTCAACCTTGATAAATAGAATGGAACTAAATGGTTCAGTTCAACTATTTGAGTAGGTTGCTAAAAATGATATTGCACCCAGATCAATCCAGAAAGAAATCTTTTTGTAGTTGTGTATGACCATCAACACAAGCATATTTAGAAAAATCCGTAATGCCAATTCTGGCTAAGGCCTGTTCATCGGTGAGGCTTTGTCCCGTAAGTTCACCTTTGGCGGTGGTATAAATCGCATAAGCCGCATCTGCCATAATTTCAGGTTTACGACTGACCTGTAAGGTATTTTCCTCACCTAGGTTTTTCGAAACAGCTGCCGTTGCAATATAGGTCTCAGGCCAAAGCGTGTTACAGGAAATTCCATAATGCTGAAATTCCTCTGCCATACCTAGCGTGAGAATCGTCATGCCATATTTGGACAATGCATAAGGCGAGAGCATCCCCAACCATTTAGGCGACATATTTACAGGTGGCGATAAGCTTAAAATATGCGGATGTTGTGCTTGTTTGAGATAGGGCAAAGCGGCCTGCGCACAAATAAAGGTCGCACGATGGTTAATGGTTTGAATCAGGTCATACTGTTTTAACGAAGTGGCTTCTACACCTGTCAGGGCAATCGCGCCAGCGTTATTGATCAGTACATCTATGCCCCCAAAGGTGGTTGCCGCTTGTTGAATCGCCGCATGAACCTGCTGCTCATCGCGTACATCTAAAAGTAAGGGTAGTGCTTGACCACCTGCAATTTCAATCTCCTCAGCTACACTATAAATGGTACCTGATAATTTCGCTGTTTCCACTGCCGTCTTTGCCGCAATGACCACATTGGCACCTGCCTGTGCAGCTTTCAGTGCAATGGCCCTGCCGATGCCACGGCTTCCACCAGTAATAAAAACAGTTCTTCCTTGCATAGTCATTATGTATATTTCCTATATTTGATGTGTTATTCAGTGGGTTTAAACCATAAAAGGAGGTGTATGTGTTTCAGGGACATAAATTTGACAATCTCAACAATACGCTGACTTACTGGCAGTTAGCCACAGCATCCGCCATAAGGTAATTTTAGAGCATTTTTTCCACAAATCAAATGCTTGTGAATCCATCCCTTGTTAAGGGATGAGGAACGGTTATAGTTCCGCAAGGGAGGATTATCAAGCTCTTAACTGATCAGCATTACAGTATCGGAAAAGCTATTTTTCAGGCTCAGCTAAGTTGATAGTTCATTCTGGATGGCCTTGATAAATTGCATGACCGCTTGTTGAATCTGTTCCGTCCATTCAAAGGAGCAGTTCATACGGATAAAATGCTGATGCGAGGGCAATACATTAAATAAATGGCTTGGTGCAATGCCAATCTGTTGCTGGATCAATTGTTCATAAATGTTCATGCTACTGACTTTTTCAGGTAACTGAATCCAGAGAAAATAGCCACTTGGATAATTATATACCTTACAGTCTTTGGGTAGATGTTGTCTGAGATATTGAAAGAATTGTTTTTTATTTTTTTCCAAAGCCCGTCTGAGCGTTCTCAGATGCTTTTCATAATGATGATGAGAGAGAAACTCCACCAGTGCATTCTGGATCAGCGCATTGGCTGAAATGGTGCTCATCAATTGCAAATGTTGAATATGTTCGGAAAATTTGCCAGCATAGACCCAACCCATCCGAAAGCCTGACCCCAGTGTCTTGGAAAAAGAAGAGCAGTGCAGCACCAGATTCTGTTGGTCAAAATACTTCATTGGCAAGGGTTTTTGATTGCCATAAAACAGTTCCTCATAAACATCATCCTCGATCAAATGAATTTGATGCTCATGCAACAGTTTGGCGATTTTATATTTAATGTCGTCACTGACAGTAAAGCCAATTGGGTTATGTGCATTGAGCATAAACCAGCACACTTTGATCGGATAGTTTTTAATGACTTGCTCAAAAGCTTCAATATCAAAGCCATGCTGAGGCTGTTCAGGGATGGTGATTACCTTTAGTCCTAAACGCTCCGCAGCCTGCCACGCACCATAAAAGATGGTTTGCTGTAATAAAATATAATCGCCAGGCTGGGTAATTGCTTGCAGGGAAAGATTTAAAGCTTCTAAACCACCCGATGTAATGACAATGTCATCTGCATCAGTTGGAATCCCTTGCATACAATAGCGTTGTGCGATGAGTTTTCTCAGCGCTAAGTTGCCTGGTGGTAGGTTGCTGGTCTGATCATAACTATGGCGATTACGGGAAAGCTGCCCCATGATCTGAATAAGTTTCGGCGGATAGAGTAACTGGCTATCTGGAAATGCAGAGCCTAAAGGACTGACCTGTTTGGATTGAATCGACTTGAGGTATTTAAACACCAAGGAGTTAATTTCAATTTTGGGGTTTAAAGAGACCACCGAATAAGCTTGTGGAATTTGGA
>NZ_DDAH01000142.1:0-2609 GCF_002333245.1 Acinetobacter sp. UBA2063 | reverse complement strand
TATAATTGATAATTATAAAAAATTATTTTTAATTTGCAAAACTTGTTGTTTCTTTTTAAATCTATTAAGGTGTGTGAAGAGCCACCATCTACGCTGTATGGAGAATAATTTTAAAATGATTGATCTTTATTATTGGGGAACACCCAATGGACATAAAATAGCCATTGCACTTGAGGAAATGGGCTTGGATTATCAAATTTTTCCAATTAATATTTTGGAAAATGACCAATTTCAACCTGATTTTTTACGTATTTCGCCAAATAATAAAATTCCTGCGATTGTTGATCAAAATGGACCAAATGGTGAACCGATTTCTGTATTTGAATCAGGTGCAATCCTACAATATTTAGGTCGGAAGACTGGATTATTCTATCCTACGGATGAACAAGAGCGAGTTGAAGTAGAGCAATGGTTAATGTGGCAAATGGGTGGGTTTGGTCCAATGCTGGGGCAAAATCATCATTTTAATAAATTTGCACCTGAACGTATTCCTTATGCCATTGATCGTTATATCAATGAGACTAAGCGTCTTTACACTGTTTTAAATAAGCAATTGATTGGTCAGAAGTTCGTGGCGGGTGAGTATTCAATTGCGGATATGGCAATCTTGCCTTGGGTATTGCGCCATGAATGGCAAGGGATTCAACTGGAAGATTATCCTTATGTGCAAGACTATATTGAACGTTTAACCGCCCGTCCTGCGATACAGAAAGCATTGTCAATTCAGGTCTAAGATATGCATATGACTCAAAATCGTTATTGGATACATTGGTGGGTTGCGATGGGATTGTTGTTTGTGACAGCAATTTTATGTGGAATGATGCAAAATTTGTGGGGCTACGATGTTAGTGGTCAGTTGTTTTTTATCTTTATCAGTGTCGTTGGATTGTTCTTTTCATCAGTCTTTGCCTGGCTACAGCTTGAGACAAAAAACTCATATCTGACTACATTTATTTTTGTCGGATGTTTAAGTATTTATCTGATGCTATTGTCCTATCTTTATCATGATTTACCACGAGGAGAGGGTGTTGAGTTTAGCTTGTTTCAGAAACTCATAGATTCTGACCTTACCTTTTGGTGCGGATTTTTACTCCCATTCATTTTTTCATTATTTAACTATGCTGTGTTACGTCCTACAAAGTTTTAAGTTAAATGTCGTATTTTCTATTATTTATCTCTGCTTTTGGGGCTGCCACTTTACTTCCCTTGCAGTCCGAAGCCGTGTTTATGACACTGTTGGTACAGGGATTGTCCAACCCTTTCTATCTTTTATTGGTGGCAACATTGGGCAATGTGCTGGGTTCATGTGTGAACTGGTGGTTAGGAGTGAAAATTGAACATTTTAAAGATAAAAAATGGTTTCCTGTTTCTGGACGGCGTTTAGAGCAGGCACAACAGATTTATCATCAATATGGTTTTTATTCACTTCTACTGAGTTGGACACCTGTGATTGGTGATCCAATTACCTTGATTGCAGGATTGATGAAAGAAAACTTTTGGCGATTCCTGTTCATTGTGACGATTGCCAAAGGTGGGCGTTATTTAACATTGTATGTGTTATATCTTGGAGTTTTTTGAAAAAAGGGAAAGTTTCACTTTCCCTAAAACACCTTTAATGATCAGTACCTTTAGTAATATCGACTTTAAATAAATCGCTGGTTTTAAACCAGCAATAGGTCACAACCGCAAGCGTCATACAGCCACCAAAAATGGTTGCAGTGATTGTTCCGAGGTATTTGGCTGCCAGACCTGATTCAAAAGCCCCGAGTTCATTACTCGATGAAACGAACATTCCATTTACCGCAGCCACTCGACCGCGCATATTTTCAGGCGGGAAAATTTGTAGCACAGTTTGACGAACAACAACCGAAATACTATCACAGGCACCCGTCATTGCGAGAGCAAACAGGGATAGCCACATATTGTTTGAAAAGGCGAACAGAATGGTAAAAATACCAAAGCCAGCGACAGCCAATAACATATTCCGCCAAGCATGGTGCATTGGCGGGAACTTGGTCAGTACAATCATGGTTATCAGGGCACCGATAGAGGGGGCTGCTCTTAAATAGCCTAAGCCCTCAGGGCCTACTTTTAGAATTTCTTCAGCAAAGATCGGCAGTAGGGCAATCACACCACCAAATAATACTGATACCAGATCAAGTGAAATTGCCCACAAAACAATTTTGGTTTTCCAAATAAAGCGAAAACCATCGGTCAGGCTTTGTAAGACATTCTCAGTTTCCATTTTTGGGAATGTTCGTTTCTGTAAGCAATTAATCAAAATAAAGCAGATTGCCAATAATGTTGATACTGCAAAAAGGCTCGTTTCGCGTCCCAGAAATGCCAACATAAAGCCACCCAACATTGGCCCGATAATGACACCACTTTGCCAGCCAATCGTGGTCCATGTCGCACCATTGGCATAAAGCTCACGGGGAATTAAAAAGGGTTTGAGTGAGGTTGCTGATGGATTGTAAAAACCCCGAATAGTACCTAAGGCAAATATGACAGCATAAATGCCCCAAGAAAGTGTGCTAATACCAATTTTTTCTAAGCCATGGAAATGGAATAAGCCCCAAAGAACCAAAGGTAAAGGAATGGAAAAGAAT
>NZ_DDAH01000017.1:0-3245 GCF_002333245.1 Acinetobacter sp. UBA2063 | reverse complement strand
AGTTCTAGCCCATATTTTTAAGGCATTCTTTATCCAGAATGAGCCTGTGCTTTATCCTGACATTACCTATAGCTTTTATCCAGTTTATAGTCAGTTCTTTGCAATTCAGACCAAGCAGATACCTTTGAATGAAAATTTTGAAATTGATGTTTCAGATTATCAGCAGGAAAATGGTGGCATTATTATTACTAATCCTAATGCGCCAACCAGTATTGCATTGGGTTTGCAACAAATCGAACAAATTTTGCAGGCCAATCCAGATCGTGTGATTGTGATTGATGAAGCCTATGTAGATTTTGGAGCAGAATCAGCAGTTCAGCTTGTTAATCAATATGATAATCTGGTGGTTTGTCAAACAACCTCCAAGTCGCGTTCCCTTGCGGGTTTACGGGTTGGCTTTGCCATTGCACAAAGCCATTTGATTGCCGCACTTGAAGCAGTCAAAAATAGTTTTAACTCCTACCCAATGGACCGATTTGCGATTGCAGCGGCAGTAGCTTCATTTGAAGATCAAGTTTATTTTGAAGCACAATGTGCAAAAGTGATAGAAAGCCGTGAAAAACTGGTGGGTGATTTGATTGCTTTAGGTTTTAAGGTATTGCCATCAAAAGCTAATTTTATTTTTACCACTCATCCACAATATGAAGCCGCCAGGCTTGCACAGCAGCTCCGTGAGCAGGGGATTATCGTCCGTTATTTTAATAAACCAAGAATTGATCAATTCTTGCGAATTACGATTGGCACAGATGAACAAAATCAGCGTTTAGTTGATACACTTAAAATGCAAATTTTGTAATAGCCATATTGGTTCAATCTTCAGATTTCAGCCATGTGTTGAGCAAATCAAGCATGGCAGAAATCTTATCAAAACATTCCTGATATTCTGCCTCAGCATCAGAAGCGATGGTAATGCCACCACCTGCCCAGACTGATAATTGATCCTGATACTTTTGAATACTACGAATCAGGATATTCCAGCGTCCAGTGCCATCAAAATTGAAGTAACCCAAACTGCCACAATAGGCGCCTCTTGGTGCCCCCTCAAGCTCCTCAATAATCTGCATGGCACGAATTTTGGGTGCGCCTGTAATTGAACCACCAGGCAGGGCAGACAATAGCATCTGCATAGGATTGATATCTTGCTTTAAAGTTGCCGTGATTTCACTGACCATGTGATGCACTTGATTGAAACTTTCAATTTCAAAGAGTTTAGTTGTCTTTACTGAACCCGTTTCAGCATAAACACTGAGGTCATTACGCAACAGGTCCACAATCATGACATTTTCAGCCTGATCTTTTTCAGAGTTACTGAGTTTGGCTTTGGAAGCTTGATCCTGTTTGGGATCATCAAAGCGTGGCATGGTTCCCTTAATTGGTCGGGTCTTGATTTTTCTCTCATGCTGAAATTCGATAAATAACTCAGGTGAACAACTGAGTAGCTCAAAATCATCAAGCTTTAAATAACCTGCATACGGTGCATGGGTCAATTGCCATAATTCTTCAGCTTTACTTAATAGTGTACCTTGTGCTGTTGCCTTAAATTCTTGTGTTAAATTGATTTGATAACAATCACCTGCCTTGATGTACTCCTGAACCTGATTGAATGCGTCAAAATATTGTTCTTTTGACCAACGGGAAGCGCACTTTTTTAAGAGTTGAAGTGTGGCTAATTCATTTTCTTGGGCTTGGTTTAGCAGTCTGGAAATGCTTTTATAAATATTTTGCGCTTGTTCCTCATCACTATAAAAATACCATGCGCCATCCTGAAACTTTAAAAAAGTAGAATATTCACCTAGAAAAAAGCTGGGTTGTGGATGACTAAAAACATCAATAAATTGATCTGCACTATAGTCATAGCTAAAGAAGCCAATATAACCACCATTGAAAGAAATGTCGTGCTCTGGGGATTCTTGTGAATGATTGAAATTTGAAAATTCAATCACTGATGTTACATCTTGATTTATTTGATATTGATTAAATTCAATTTGATGAAACTGTATCAGCGTTGACTGCTGAAATTTTAAAAAAGCTTTGGGTAGAAATGCAATAACAGGAAAATTTTGATCATGGAGATAGACCAAGCCAGTTAAATCCTGAAGCTGGAGCAAAAGTGCAGATACGGCATTATTTTGTATGTTTAACTTTTGCAAAAACTGGGACATAAAAAGAAATACATTGGCATACACAAGGATATGCTAGTGTACTACACTCTAAAATAGAATAAACATTTTGGGTATTAGGGCAGCAAAATGGCAGTCATTCAACCACAACCATATATCAGTGAACAGGAATACCTTGAGGGCGAATTATTGACTGATATCAAACATGAATATATCGATGGCGAAGTTTACGCAATGGCGGGCGCACATCGGAACCATGTTCGTTTAGCAGATAATATGTTGGGGTTATTATTGGGTCACCTCAAAGGTAAACCATGCCAACCTTTTGGTTCAGATATGAAACTCAAAGTCGGAAAAAACTACTTTTATCCTGATGCAATCATTGATTGCAGTGAAGATGAACAGGATTATTATACCGAAAACCCAACCCTCATTGTTGAGGTGCTCTCAAAATCCACCCGCCAAAAAGACAAGACACTGAAACGTGATCTTTACCTTACTATTCCGACTTTACAGGAATATGTGTTGATCGAACAGGATTTTGTCGATGTGGAAATCCAGCGTCTTTCTAACGGCTGGCAGTCTCAACATTTTTATTTAGATGAAGATGTCCATTTTCAGTCGATTGATTTAACGGTTAAAGTCTCAGAAATCTATGATCGGGTAAAAAATGAAGATATGCAGCAATGGCTGGCGAAGCAGGCAGAAATTGCACAAGCTGAACAGGGCATAGGGCAATAAAATTAAGCTTATTGTCACTTGTAGAGAAAGTATGGCTTAGAAAGTGAATACCGAAAAACTTGATTTTGACGATTGTTATCAATTTTAAGTTAAAAAGAGATTTTGTTTACATTCTCAAAACGAAAATTCTGCCGATTAACAGACAGAAGTTCAAAATATTCGGGTTGATTTAAAAAGATTTTGTATAAAAATTATAATTATCAATATGTTGTAGAATAAAAAGTCTATTGATTGCTATTAATCAGATAATGCCGTTTATCCATTGGAGCGTAAAACCTCGGGGTTTAGCCCGAGGATATAAGCGACTGGCGTAAGCCATACGACATGAAATGTCGTTTTAAATACTTTTGCGATAATCACTATTAAGAAAAATACGGTTAAAAT
>NZ_DDAH01000271.1:0-11997 GCF_002333245.1 Acinetobacter sp. UBA2063 | reverse complement strand
GCCCCAGACCGTACCAAACAGGCCGATATAAGGGGCAACAGAACCAATACTTGCCAATGCGCCTAGACCTTGCTCCAATCTGCCCTGATCACGGCTTAAGCCAACACGAAGAATACGTTCAGTTCCCTCGATGGTCTGGTTGGTGTCGGCCTTACGTTTTTGCAGTTTAAAGAACTCACCCAAACCCTGATAAAAAATATCTTCCAAGCCACGACGTTTAGAGTTGAGCTGGGCATTATTGTATAAGGTATTCAGTTCGGCACCTGACCAGAATATTTTTTGAAAATGCTCATCATCCTGCGCTGCCTTTTTAAAGCCCATATATAGTTTGGCGATCAAATACCAGCTGAAAATAGAAGCAAGTAACAGGATCAACATGACCAATTGTACGACAGGGCTGGCCTGTAAAATCAGGTCAGAAATGTGCAGGGAAGATTCTAAATTTGTTGCCATAAGTTGAGTGCCGAAAGTTTATTTTTAGTCCTGTGCCAATTCTTTTTGAATCAGGTCACGAATTTCATCAGGAAGTCTGCGTGGCATCAAGTCCTTGTTTAAACATGCCAACGTAACCTCACCTGAAGCCAGCAAGATTTCACCACGATAAATATTTTGTTGCAACACAAATGACGCGGCTTTACACGAAATAACACGCGCTGTAACGGTAATTAAATCATCCATTAATATAGGGCGTACATATTTGACCTGAATCTGGTGGACAACAAAGCTATAATCCTTTTGATGCCAATAGTGTGCTATGCCTGTGGAGCGTAGCCATTCTGTACGGGCACGTTCCATAAAACGGATGTGGTTGGCATGGTAGACAATCCCGCCCGCATCTGTATCTTCGATATATACACGAATATTAAATTCAAAATGATTGGCCATGATGACATCCTTATACAAAACTCCCCTGAATATTCAAGAGAGTTGGAAGAAATTTAAACTTATGTTTCTGGCGGAGTTAATCCAAACTGTAAATAAGCCATGTTGGTCGCAATTCGACCACGTGCGGTACGCATCACATAACCTTGTTGAATCAAATATGGCTCAATCACATCTTCAAGTGTTCCACTATCTTCTGCCATCGCGGCTGCTAAAGCTTCAACACCTGTTGGACGACCTTCAAAACGCTCAAGTAACATGCTGAGATAACGGCGATCCAGTGTATCCAAACCTGCCTTATCCACATTCAGCATATCCAAGGCACGTTGGGCCATATCCTGAGTCACTTCACCTGTACCCTTGACTTGGGCATAGTCACGAACTCGACGTAACAGACGGTTGGCAATACGAGGTGTACCACGAGAACGGCGAGCAATTTCCATTGCACCATCATCTGTCATGAGTACATCCATCAAACGTGCAGAACGCCCAACGATATAAGTCAAATCTTCAACTGAATAAAATTCCAAACGTTGCACAATCCCGAAACGGTCACGTAAGGGTGAGGTGAGCAGACCAGCACGGGTAGTGGCTGCAACCAGTGTAAATGGAGGCAAGTCCAGTTTAATTGAACGGGCAGCGGGGCCTTCGCCAATCATGATATCCAGTTGGTAATCTTCCATCGCTGGATAAAGGATTTCTTCAATCACTGGAGAAAGGCGGTGGATTTCATCAATAAAAAGAACATCGCCCTCTTCAAGATTGGTGAGCATTGCGGCCAAATCGCCTGCACGTTCCAACACAGGGCCAGAAGTTGATTTTAAATTACCGCCCATTTCCCGAGCGATAATATTGGCCAGTGTAGTTTTACCTAAACCAGGTGGACCAAAAATTAGGGTATGATCGAGTGCTTCACCACGTCCACGTGCGGCACCAATGAAGATTTCCATTTGCTCACGGACTACAGGCTGCCCAATATAGTCTGCCAATGAAGTTGGACGAATTGCACGATCAAAATGATCTTCTGGTTTTTCTGTTCCGCTAATAAGACGATCTTGCATATAGGTATTACTTCATCATGGATTTAAGTGCCGCACGAATAATATCGGCAGATTCTGTATAGTCTGCCTTAACGGCTGCAACCGCTTTTTGTGCCTCAGTAGGTTTATAGCCGAGTGACTGCAATGCCGCTTCGGCTTCAGCAACAGGTGAGTTTGCCATAAACTGGATTTGAGCCGTGGTTGGGCTTGCATTGCTACTACTGGTTGACTGTGCCAATGCCTTGAAGCGATCCCGTAATTCAATCATCAAGCGTTCAGCAGTTTTCTTACCAACCCCAGGAACCTTGATTAGGGTGTTGATGTCATCGTGTTCAATGGTATGAATCAATAGCTCAACATTTAATGTGGATAATATTCCCAAAGCCATTTTAGGACCGACACCATTCACTTTCAGCAAAGTGCGAAAAATGGTTTTTTCCTGCGCATCGTTAAAGCCATAGAGTTGCTGGGCATCTTCACGGACCACCAAGTGCGTCCATAATGTCACTTTCTGGCCCTTTTGTAATTGGCAAAATGTCGAAAGTGGTGTGTCTATTTCATAGCCAACACCATTCACATTGAGTAAAACTGTTGGGGCTTCCAAGGCAAACACTTCGCCAATTAAACATCCGATCATTGAGTCATTTTCACTTATTTATTAATGGTTGAATAGTAGAGGCCATTTGCTCTAAACGCAAAATGGCTTTTCATATTTATTTGTGATTTCGCGTGGATTTTATTCAAATCAATCAAAATAAAAATAGCCTGAGTAAATCTTATTTCTTAGAAGAACCCAACTTTATTGCCTTGTAACTCTTGCGCTAAACTATAAGCTTGATGGTCAGAAAACTTACTAATAATATCCAGAACTTGCATAATATTATGGTAATGGTTGTTCTGGAAATGTGCGCCCGAATGTTGCAAAATTGACATCAAACGCTGTTCCTTAAAGCTGAGGGCTTTATGTGGCATGGTCAATGGTACGAAAGCATCTAAAATCGTCTGTAAACTTTGATGCGCAATGATTTCCAGACCTGATTTTTGTGGATGCTCAAAAATCCGATCTTTGGCAAGATTCTTGGCAGTTTGAATACCTGCCTCAATATCAGGTGAACAATATTGCAGTAAACTGCCTTGAAGCTGTCCTGTCAGGATTTCATACTGATATTTGGCAAAAGCTGTGGTGACTTCGTCGACCAGACGTTTCATCACACGGCCACGCAGGGCAGCGATTTTTTGTTGCCATGTGGTATGTGGTAAATGCAGCTCTTCTGGATAGCCATAATCCACAATCAGGTTCAGGAAAATAGGCTCAACTTCGGCATAATTCAGCATGTTGAGGATGATGCCATCTTCCAGATCAATCAATGCATAGCAAATATCATCGGCTGCTTCCAATAAATAAGTGAGTGGATGACGGCAATAATGATATTCGCCCAACTGAATTAGTCCGAGTTGCTCGGCAATTTGTTTTAAAATTTCTTTTTCAGATTGATAGCAACCAAACTTGGCTCGCTTATGTGACGGAATATCACCTTGTTCCTCAATGGTTTTGGAAAGCCATGGATATTTTAAATAAGCCCCCAATGTGGCATAGGTTAGACGCATACCACCATCGTCAGGATGATAGTCAATACGGCTTAACAAACGAAGTCCTTGCGCATTACCCTCAAATTGACGGACATCGGCTGCTTCTTCTGGCGTGAGTTTAGTTAAAAAGTCCCGATGTGAGGCATCATCAAACCATTCACGAATCGCATATTCACCTGCATGACCAAAAGGTGGATTGCCAATGTCATGGGCCAAACAGGCTGCCTGAATAATCGCACCGACATCCGCAGGGGAAATCCACATGGGTAGTTCATCTTTAATCTTCTCCGCAGCCAGCATGCCCAGAGAGCGGCCAATACAGGAAACCTCAAGCGAATGGGTAAGGCGGGTATGGATACCATCATGTTGAGTGAGTGGGTGAACCTGTGTTTTTCTATTCAGTTGACGAAAGCTTTGGGAAAATATAATTCTGTCGTAATCTTTGTGGAATGGGCTTCGGGCCAATTCTGTACTGCTTTTTTTACTGCCTAAACGAATTGCGGAAAGCAATTCCAACCAACGCATTTGTTCCATTGATTATTATTCACTATGAGTTCAGCTTTATCATGCCAAAAAAAAGATGAAAGCACTAGGGTAGGGCGACACAAGTTGTCTTTGGATCATGAAGTGAATCAGAATTCTATATTTCATCTATCTTGGTAATTAAAGTTGGGCGGCGTAGAAAAAGAGTCCCAGACTGGAAATGTGATGCACTCTACAAAGCAAATGAATTGTTACGAATATGGAAAAGCGATAAAGCGAGAAGAAATTAAATGACTTGGCATAGAAAACTCTGATTTTTAAGATGGATATGGCTAGCTGAAAGCAGGCTTTCACAGTAGAATATGCGCTCTCTCATAAGTCACATTGCGGTAGGTTGGTTAGACCTGCCCGTGGAGCCAAAGTCAGCATGTTTATCGTGGCCGGTGCAGCAGCACATTCTTCTTTTAAGAAAGCTCAACTCTTAAACCGTTTAGCGTCAATGAGTTCTGTTCAATCTTTTGACAGCCAATGGGTCTATTTGTTTGATCAAGCGCTCAACGAGCAGCAACATCAATCGGCATTACAATTGTTAAACGATGGTCAATCTTTTGAACTTCGCCAGGCTGCAAGTGATGAGATCCAGATTTTAGTGACACCACGTGTTGGCACAATTTCGCCTTGGTCATCTAAAGCAACCGATATTTTCCAGAACTGCAATACCCCAATTCACCGCTTAGAGCGTGGTCTGTTATTTACATTAAAAGGTGTAAATGAGATTTCGAACGAAGTGAAATTGGCCTTACATGACCGTATGACAGAAACTGTTTTTGCTCAAATTGATGATGCAAAAGCATTATTTACTGAAACAGCACCAAAGCCATTGAACTCAATTGATATCTTGGGTCAAGGAAAACAAGCGTTAGTCAAAGCCAACAATGAGTTTGGCTTTGCTTTATCTGAGCAGGAAATTGATTATCTAACCGAAGCATTTACTAAGCTGGGTCGTAATCCAAATGACATCGAATTGATGATGTTTGCTCAAGCAAACTCTGAGCATTGTCGTCATAAAATCTTTGGTTCTGAATGGACAATTGATGGTGAAAAACAGCCATTGTCATTGTTCCAAATGATTAAGAATACCTATAAAGAATCACCAACGGATGTGTTATCCGCCTACAAAGATAACGCGTCTGTGATCGTGGGTTATGACACCATGCGTTTTTATCCAAAAGCGGATGAAAATGGTCACTTTGTCTATAAGTATAAGAGTCAAGCTGCCCACATTTTAATGAAAGTGGAAACCCATAACCACCCAACCGCAATTTCTCCATTTGCGGGAGCTGCAACAGGTTCGGGTGGTGAGATCCGTGATGAAGGTGCAACAGGTCGTGGTGGTAAACCGAAAGCAGGTCTAACTGGCTTTACCGTTTCAAACTTAAATATTCCAGGTTTTGAACAGCCTTGGGAAGAAAATTACGGTAAACCGAGCCGTATGGCATCACCACTTCAAATTATGATTGAAGGTCCTTTAGGTGGCGCTGCGTTTAACAACGAATTTGGTCGCCCTGCATTAAATGGTTATTTCCGTACCTTTGAACAGAATGTCAATGGTGAAGTGAAAGGTTTCCATAAACCAATTATGATCGCTGGTGGTTACGGTAACATTCGTCCTGATCATGTAGAAAAAGATGCAATCCAACCAGGTGACTTGCTCATTGTATTGGGTGGTCCTGCCATGTTAATCGGTCTTGGTGGTGGTGCTGCATCTTCTGTCGATAGCGGAACCATGGGTGAGAGCTTAGACTTTGCTTCAGTACAACGTGAAAACCCAGAAATGGAACGCCGTTGCCAAGAGGTGATTGATACCTGCTGGCGCTTAGAAGATTTTAACCCAATCGTATCTGTACATGATGTCGGTGCGGGTGGTTTATCCAATGCGATGCCTGAACTTGTGAATGATCATGAGTTAGGTGCTATATTGAACCTTCGTAAGATTCCATCTTTAGAGCCAGGCATGAGCCCGATAGAAATCTGGTCAAATGAAGCGCAAGAGCGTTATGTACTTGCAATCCGCCCAGAATCTTTAGAACAGTTTGAAGAAATTTGTGCCCGTGAGCGTTGCCCGTTTGCGGTACTCGGTGAGGCGACTGAAGCGCGTCACTTAACGGTTGAAGATCCTTTGTTTGAAAACAAGCCTGTCGATATTCCAATGCAGGTGATCTTAGGCGGTACGCCACGTATGCAACGTTCATATGAAACGATTGAACGTACGGGTAACGACTTTGATGCTGCGAAAGTTGATTTGAAAGATGCGATTTTCCGTGTATTGAAAAACCCAACAGTTGCGTCTAAATCATTCCTGATCACCATTGGTGACCGCTCCATTACTGGTATGGTTGCACGTGATCAAATGGTTGGCCGTTGGCAGGTGCCTGTCGCAGATGCAGCGGTAACGACGACAAGCTTGCAAGGCTTCACGGGTGAAGCGATGGCAATGGGCGAACGTCCACCTGTGGCATTGTTAAATCCTGCGGCATCGGCTCGTTTAGCGGTTGCGGAAGCGATTACCAATATTGCTTGTGCCAACATCGAACAAATCAGCGATATCAAACTTTCTGCAAACTGGATGGCAGCGGCAGGTCAAAAAGGTGAAGACCAAGCTTTGTTTGAAGGTGTGAAAGCGATTGGTATGGAAATGTGTCCTGCATTGGGTATCGCAATTCCAGTCGGTAAAGATTCACTTTCAATGCGCACGACTTGGAATGACGGCGAAGATAAAGCGGTGACTTCACCAATGACAGGCGTGATCACTGCATTTGCCCCAGTGTTAGATGTTCGTAAAACATTAACCCCTGAACTCAAAAATCTTACAGATTCAGTCTTAGTTCGTATCGACTTATCGAAAGGTCAGTTCCGTTTAGGTGGTTCGATCCTTGCACAAGTGTACAAAGCGATTGGTTCTGTGACACCTGATGTTGATAGTTTTGATGACTTCAAAGCATTCTTTGCCTTGATTCAAGACTGGAACAATCGTGGTGTGATCAAGGCTTACCATGACATCGGTGATGGCGGTTTATTGGCGACTGTTGCTGAAATGATGTTTGCTTCACGCTTAGGTGTAACATTAGAAAATCAATCAACAGAAAGCTTATTTGCTGAAGAAATTGGTGCAGTACTGCAAATTACTGCTGCTGATTGGGCGCAGTTAGAAGTTGAAGTTGCAGCGTCGAGCCTGAAAGATACAATCGCGGTTGTGGGAAGTGTCAATACAACAGATCAATTGGTTGTCAATGGTTTAACGCTTGAGCGTGCTGAATTACAACAGGCGTGGGCAGAAGTGTCACATCAAATTCAGCGCCTACGTGACAACGTTGAAACGGCTGATCAAGAATTTGCTTTAATTGCAGATAAAAACCACAAAGGTTTAATTGCTCAAGCAACTTATGATTTAAATGAGCCAGTAGAAGCGCCATTTATCAATACACGCCGTCCAAACATGGCCATCTTGCGTGAGCAAGGTGTGAACGGTCATGTTGAAATGGCAGCTGCTTTTGACAAAGTCGGCTTCAATACCATCGATGTACACATGAGTGACTTGCTTGCAGGTCGTGTGAGCTTAAGTGACTTCGAAGGTTTAGTGGCTTGTGGTGGCTTCTCATACGGTGACGTAATGGGCGCTGGTGGTGGCTGGGCGAAATCAGTATTGTTCAATGCCAAGTTACGTGACCAGTTTGAGCAGTTCTTCCATCGTGAGAGCACTTTCAGCTTAGGCGTATGTAACGGCTGTCAAATGATGTCGCAACTTGCACCATTGATTCCAGGTGCAGAGCATTGGGGCCGTTTCCATCGTAATACCTCAGAAGTCTTTGAAGCGCGTGCGGTCAACGTTCGTGTAGAAAAATCAGTTTCGGTATTGCTTGAAGATATGCAAGGTTCGATTTTACCAATCGCCGTGGCGCATGGTGAAGGGCGTTTAGTTGCAAATACGCAGCAATTGGCTGCTTTAAATGCTGAAAACCAAGTGATTTTGCGTTATGTGGATAGTTTGGGGAATCCAACGCAGCACTATCCATTGAACCCGAATGGTTCACCTGAAGCGATTACAGGTTTAACATCTAAAGATGGTCGTGCAACCGTGATGATGCCACATCCAGAGCGTAACTTCCGTGCCTTACAGCACTCTTGGAAGCCTGAAGACTGGGCCGAAGATGGGGCATGGTTACGAATGTTCCGTAATGCACGTAAATTTATTGGTTAATATAAATCAAGAAATAAGCCACCATCAGGTGGCTTATTTTATTGTTAGATTCAATATAAAATAACGATGAATGAACAAGAACAATGAAATCAAAAAGAATATGCTAAAACTTATTTATTATGTACCTGAATCACATCTTGAATCAACCAAACTTGCTGTTTTTGAAGCGGGTGCAGGTGGGATAGGGAATTATGAACACTGTGCATGGCAAGTGAAAGGCATCGGGCAGTTTAAGCCGGTTAAAGGTGCAAATCCATTTTTAGGGCAGTTGGATGAACTGGAACAGCTTGAGGAATGGCGGGTAGAAACCATTGTTACAGAAGAAAAGGCACGTGCTGTCGCAAAAGCATTAAAGGCAAGCCATCCTTATGAAGAGCCTGCCTTTGAGTTTATTCAAATATTAGATATTGAATAATTTTTTAGACTTTTTGAATAAATAAATCACGGTCAAAACGATATTGCGGGAAAAACACACCATCTGTAGCACGCTCACCAGCACCAATCACCATGACAGGATATTGTTGATCATTGAGTTTCAGGATTTTACGAACCAAAGGTTCATCAAAACCTTCCATCATACAACTATCAAAACCATAGGCACGTAATGCCAATACAAGGTTTTCACAGGCTAAAGCTGTGGTTTTAGTTGCCCATAATTTGGCATCGGCAGGGTTAAATGCAGTTACAGGAAGTTGTTTATCAAGTGTGCGGGCTACTTTAAATGCAACTTTTTTAAAGTTACCTAATGCATTGAAATAACCAGTTTTATAGTTGTACGGAATAAAGCGGTAATATTTTTGTACCATTGCAGGGGCTTCAGGAAATGGAAATTCACTAATATTGCGTTTTGCCATTTCATCAACACGATCTGTACGCGCTACGCATACGATCAATTCTGAGGCAGTTTTAGCAGCAAGTTGTCCTAAACACGCTTTAACCAGTTGCTTTTTCTTACTCGGATTTTGCACCACATAGAATGTCCAAGGCTGTAAGTTTGATGAATTGGGTGCAAGCAATGCCAAATCTAAGCATTCATCTAAAATTTCACTTGGAATCGGTTTATCCGTGAACTTACGTACTGAACGACGGCTTTCAATCACCTTACGGAAATTGTCAACATCAATGTCCTGTGGCGCGGCTTCGTAATAACGTTTCTTTTCAGTTTGTGTGTGTTCTGACATGAGGAAAGTGTCATCCTAAAGTTATTTTATATTTAAATTGGGACGTTCAATAAAAAAACCACCTCGATTTTGCAATGAAGTGGTTTTTTTCATTAATGAGTGATTACCTCATTAATTGAACTGGGAAAAATCAGGTTTACGCTTTTGCATAAATGCCTGTACCGCTTCCATCATTTCAGGTGAGCGGACACGTTGCATAAAGATTTCAGCTTCTTCATCGACACAAGCAATAATTTCAGCTAAGTCTTTTTTCATGAGCGCTTTGCTTTGTTTTAGAGATGCTAAAGGTAATGCTGCTAAATGTTGAGCGGTTTGTTGAGCTGTTGCATAGGGATCTTCAACAACGTCATTTACAAGATTTGCTTTTACTGCTGTTGCAGCATCAAATTTCTTCGCTGTGAATAATAATTCAGCCGCTTTTTGATAGCCTGCTTGTTTGACCAATAAACGACTCGCAGCACCTTCTGGAGAAAGACCAAGGCTCACGAATGGAATTTGGAATAGGGCAGTATTGTCTGCAAATACGATGTCAGCATGTAATAAGATTGTTACACCAATACCAATTGCAACACCTTTCACTGCGATAATGAGTGGCTTAGAAAAACGAGCCGCAGCTTTTAATAATACAAATGGAGGTTGATCACCCGCTTTGCCTTCATATGGCTTTTGCATAAAGCCCATGAAGTCTTTCATGTCATTACCCGCAGTAAAATCTTGTTCTGCACCACGTAAAATCACAACACGTACATCTTTATTTGTATCGGCTTCATCTAATGCTTTTGCAATCCATAGATAAAGTTCGCCGTAAAGTGCATTCTTTGCTTCTGAACGGTTAATGGCTAAGGTGAGTACGCCATCTTCTAAATTTGCTTGCAAATGTTGATGAGGTTGTTGAATACAGCTAAGTGTCATCGTACTATCCTTGCTTTAATCCAGATTGATTTTTTAAGTGCTCTCATTATGTCGCATATTTGCGTTACATGGTGCAACTGATGAGTTCACAAAAAGTGAAATTACGCCTATGTACACATTTGACTATCTTGTTTTTATTGGACGCTTTCAGCCTTTTCATTTGGCACATCTACAAACGATTGAAATTGCGTTGCAGCAAAGTCAGCATGTGATATTGGCATTAGGTTCAGCACAATCAGAACGGAATATCAAAAATCCATTTTTAGCCCATGAACGTGAGCAAATGATTCTTGCCAATTTCCCTGAGGATGAGCAAAAACGGATTCACTTTGTCCATGTAGTCGATGTGTATAACGATGAAAAATGGGTTAAACAGGTTAAAGATTTAGTCAATAAAGTGGTTCAGCCAAATGCAAAAGTAGGTTTGATTGGTCACTTCAAAGATGAATCTTCGTATTATTTAGCTTTATTTCCAGAATGGGAAATGGTTGAGTTAGATAGCTTAAAGGATTCTATTTCCGCTACGCCTATGCGAGAAGCCTATTATCGAGGTGAGATTCAGACTGAATTTTTCCCTAAAGGCACAGTCTATTTTCTTGAAGAATTTCAAAAAACATCAACTTACCAGACCTTACAACAAAAGTTTAATGCCAATGACCGTTCCAATATTGAGGCATCATCAGGTAGGGAGATTAAGCATCTTCCCAAAAGATGATTCGGTTTGAAAATGGATCGGTGATGCTCAGTTCCAGAGTTTACCAGTCTGTTTTTTCAATTTGGGGGTTAGTGAATGTACCAGACTGCATCAGGCTTCCTCTCAACGAACACCAAAGTGAAACTTGCCTTTTGTTACCTAGGCTTACGAAGCTCCTTGCAGTGCTTTCAAATCTTCAAGCACCTGTTCGGCATGTCCCGCCGCTTTTACTTTTCTATAGCTTTTAACCAGTTGTTTGTTATGGAAAATAAAGGTGGAGCGTTCAATCCCCATCACCTGTTTGCCATACATATTTTTTTCCTTAATCACATCGAAGTGTTTACACAGCACTTCTTCTTTATCGCTAATCAGGTCAATGGCCAGTGCCTGTTTTTCGGTAAAGTTCTGGTGTGCCTTGACCGAATCGCGTGATACACCAACAATTTTACAGTTCAATCCATCAAACTGGTCTTTTAGGCAGGAAAAGCCAACCGCCTGGGTTGTACAGCCAGGGGTTGAATCTTTTGGGTAAAAATATAATACCAGCCATTCATTTGTGAGTTCGGCTAGGTTGATTTCGCCCTGAGTGGCTGGAAATCCTTGATTGGGTAACTGGATTTGTTCAGACATTTTGTATCCTTTGCCTAAGCTAAATTTGATCTGATTCAAGGGCTAAAAAAACATATTCTTCATCATAAACAATATTTCCATGACGTACAGGAATAGCTTTGTTAAAAATCCGCCCCCTCAATCACAGTGGTATGGAATTCTCCCCCTTTTTCAGCATAAAGGAAAGTTTAACAGAGCCTACAAAAAAGCCTGCATTTATGCAGGCTTTAATCTGAACAATACAAGCTTACTTTTTAGGAGCTTGTTGCTGAGCAGCTTTCATTGCTTCTTCAGTTAACTTTTCAAGCTTAGACACCAGTGGTGCACCTAGGCAAGCCTGTAAATCCT
>NZ_DDAH01000138.1:0-9978 GCF_002333245.1 Acinetobacter sp. UBA2063 | reverse complement strand
TCCCTCCTGCTCAGGCACAAAGTCAACAATTTTCAACTCCTCTAAACGCTTACCCAAATAGCGAACACGGCGGTCTATTTTTCTAAGTAATTGTTTATTATATTGATAATCTGCATTTTCTGAACGATCTCCCAAACTTGCGGCCCAGTTTACCTTTTTGGTAATTTCTGGACGTTCGTCATGCCACAGTTTTTTTAATTCGGCAACCAGCAAGTCATGTCCAGTACGTGTGATCAAGTTCGATTTCATATTTAAAAACGCTACAACAACAATCCATTTACAAGTTTTTGCATTGTATTCCTTATTTCAACACGACTAAAGTGTATAAATTTTATTCTTTTTCAAATCATGTGTTTGTGATGTATTTATCATATTTTTACTGATCAAAATTTGACAAGCTCCTTTTTGACGCTTAATATGCGCCCATAAGTTGGTTTTTGTTTACTTTTTATACACTTTGTAAATGATGTGAAACATTTTCATCATTTTTCCATTAACCCAATGTCATTTTGAATGACGTTCATGAATTGCCCACCCCGATTTAATTTATCAACTTTTAGAAGTTGTGGTGAAGTTTTGCCTCAATTTTTAGGGCATAAATTACCTGTAGCGGAGACAACATGCACAGTAATTCAAGTTCTGGGTCTAGGCCTGGCCTTAACTCTTTATCTTCCAAGTTACCATTTCAGGCCCTTGCTTTAGGCATCGTCATTATGCCATTCAATAGCTTGAATGCAGAAAAATCACATCAATACAACACGGTTGTCACAACCAATGTTTTAACAGTGGTTGCAGTTGAAAACCCAACTACTGTTTTTAAAGACGGTCAGTTTCTGCATGGTTTCGGCTATGATTTAGCCCGCAACTATGCACAAAGCCTCAACGTAAAACTCGATTTTAAAACGGTTCCAGACAATGCAACTGCATTGAAATGGGTTAGCCAAGGCAAGGCCAACCTAGCCATGACCACAGCAGCGCTTGCCACAATTGAGAGCAAACAACTGGTTTCTTTCTCGGCAAGCTGTGGTGATCAGGCAAGCCTGAGTAAGAACGGGCTAAATCCCCAGCTTAACTGGGTGTTTAAACAAGCTGACGATCCACTGACTTTAACTGCGAGTGGTTTTGTTTGTCAAAGCAAACAGCTTGGTACAACCCAACAACTTGCTTCCTTTTATAATCGCAATGTGGTTAAACCTGAAGCATGGTCTACGATTCAAAAAGACCTGAATCAACGCTTACCGATTTATAAGGCGAGCTTTAAGCAAAGTGCCGCAAAATACAATCTGGATTGGCACCTGTTGGCAGCAATTGGCTATCAGGAGTCTTACCTAAAGCCTAGCTCGGTGTCTCCCACGGGTGTCCGCGGCTTAATGATGCTGACCAACAGCACAGCACAGGCAATGGGTGTCAGTAACCGATCTGATCCAATACAGAGTATTCAGGGTGGCGCGAAATATTATGATCTAATGCTGGATCAATTTGCCAATGTACCCTACCCAGACCGTAACTGGTATGCACTGGTGGCATACAACATGGGACCTGGTGCAGTGAACCAGATTCAGAAACGGATCAAGGCTCAAGGCAAGGACCCAAATCAGTGGGTGAACCTATATGACTATTTACAGCGCAATCAGGCACGCAATGGTCGATATAAGCAAGCGGTTCAATACGTTACCCGTATCCGCACCTATCTAGAACACCTCAAAACCAGCAACCGCATCGATGTCTGAATCCAGACAGGCAAAAAAAAGCTTACCATTGGGTAAGCTTTTTTGTTCAGAAAACAATTAAGTAGTTTGCTCAAGTACTTTCTTGAATAGGTCTTTTTGTTCTTGGCTTGGTTTAGCCGTCTGTAAAGCCATAAGCTGGGACATATCGCCTTGAACCTTGATTTTACCTGTCATGAATGCCTGCATCGCAGCAGCCATGTCAAACTCAAGGAATACTTTACGTAAAGTTTCCGCATCCATGTTCAAAGTGGTTTTAGCGTTTGGAGATAAACCCTTTTGGATTTTACCCGCATCTAAAGCCAACTCTGTATTACCAGCCGCATCTGTAACAACCAAGTTAATCGCTAAATTCGCAAGTGCTGGTGGTAAGTTTAAATCACCTGCTTCCGCAGTAAGTTTTTCAACAGTTGCAAACCAATCATCAGTTAAAAATGCAGCCATGATTCTTCCTCAAATGTATTTGTTCAATTTCTTGTGCCATCTATCCAGACGACATCAAATGAAGCAATTTGCTTGTGCCCTGTTATAGCATGTAATTTTTAGTTTAGGCTATGCTTTTTTGTACATCGAACCGAATTTTTTAGATGCTTATTGCTAGCTTTATCGCTTATTGGTCAAAATTTGAATTGTTTGAGTGCAAATCCATTTCCAATAAAAACATAAAAACCGCAATACAGATATTCATCATATATTGCGGCGGCATTATTTGTCTTAGTTATGAATGGAGGAATTATTCCGCAGCAAAGCTGAGGTTCACCACATCAAGACGCTTCTTCATTTCTTCAGGATCTTTCATGTCAAACTCACGTTGCCCATCCAACGCTTCAAAGTCGAATAGCTCACGGTCAGCCAACTGTGATGGAGAAACGTTCTGTAATGCGCCAAAGATGCTGTGCAGGCGTTTCGGATATTGTCTATCCCACTCACGCAGCATGTCATTGATGATGGCTCGCTGTAAGTTTTCCTGTGAACCACACAGGTTACACGGAATGATGGGAAACTTACGCAATTCTGCATACTTGATAATGTCTTTTTCCTCAACATAGGCCAAAGGACGAATCAGGATATTCTTTTTATCTGAAGACAGTAATTTCGGTGGCATCGCTTTCAAACTACCACCATGAAACAGGTTCAGGAAGAACGTGGCCATGATGTCATCACGATGGTGTCCCAACGCGACCTTGGTCGCACCAATCTCCTGCGCAAAGCCATACAGCGAACCACGGCGCAGGCGTGAACACACGGCACAATAGGTCTTGCCCTCAGGCGTTAAACGCTTGGTGATGGTATAGGTGTCTTTTTCAAGAATGTAGTAGGGAATGTTGTTCTCTTCCATATAACGTGGCAAAACGTCTTCTGGGAAGCCAGGTTGTTTCTGGTCCAGGTTGACCGCAACAATATCAAAATTGATGGGTGCAATACGCTTGAACTGCAACAGGATATCCAGCAAGGTGTAGCTGTCCTTACCGCCCGAAACACAGACCATGACCTTGTCGCCATCCTCGATCATGTTGTAATCACGAATCGCATGTCCAACTTGACGACGCAGCTTTTTCAACAGGCGATAATATGCCGAACTGGTCGGAAGTTCAGGCTTGAAATTAAATCCTTGGTTGGACTCGACTGGCGCGTACATAGACGTGATTTACCCATAAACAAAAATACCGCAAGATTTTATCTGATTCCGAAAAAATCCGCACCTAAAGAATTTTCCAATTTCCCTGAATCGTCATATTAGAGTTTCATACTGATAAAATTCTGGCCCAGATAAGTAAAAATGGGCTGGATTGCTTATATTTCAAACTTCTCCACAGTTTTCCACAAAACCTGTGGATAAAATTGTGGATTTCTACGCTATTGACAAACTGTTTTTATCTTAAAATAAGGCGTTCGATTAGATTGATCATTTTTTAACCAATGTTTTTATTAAAATAAAATCAACATGTTACATAAGTCAATACTTCGATTTTAAAAAAAATATTTTAATTTTTTTTGCTGAACATTCGCACAAAATGACTTGATTTTTGTCAGACACTGAAAAATAAAAAAATTGTAGCCAAAGTATTTTTTATGCTTTTTTTTGTTAAACTACTGTGAAGAACTTAAGCTCATCTTTTGTGAATATTATAACGATGGACAAAACAACTTATTTTTTTGCTCTTTGTTTGGGGTCAATTGGTTTTTTTCATAGCACAGTATCGACCTCGTATGCTGGGCAGACCATTTATCAATTTAAAGATACCAATGGCACCACTCTGCTGACCAACCGCAAGAAAGCAGAATATAATCATTTAAAAGTGGTGAAAGCCACCTATTATCCTGATAGTAACATTCACAGTTATAGTAACTGGGGCGCGAGCGAAGCTTCTGTTCTGCCAAGTTACAGCCGTAATAAAAACGCATTTGACCAACTGATTCGGCAGGCCGCCCAGCATCATGGCGTTTCAGAGGGTTTGGTTAAGGCCATCATGCATACCGAATCTGGCTTTAACATTCATGCACGCTCACCTGTCGGGGCACAGGGCCTGATGCAACTCATGCCTGCAACAGCCCGTCGCTTTAATGTCAGTAATGCCTACGATCCACAGCAGAATATTTTTGGTGGGGTTAAATATCTAAGCTGGCTATTAAAACGTTTTAACGGCGACACCCGTCTTGCGATTGCCGCCTATAATGCGGGTGAAGGCAATGTGGATAAATATGGCGATGTACCACCTTTCCGAGAAACTCGTGATTATGTAAAACGAGTGACCAGTCGCTATCAAAATCTCTATGCATCAGGTCTGGGCACCCCGCTTTCTGAATCAAAAAGCAATACTCCAAGCGGACAAGTGCTGGCGCAATCCACCAATTACTCCCCGAATATCAGCAATAGTACTGAATCCGTACCAACGGCCAAACAGTACAGCCGTCAAATTATCACCTTGTCGGATGGTACTTTCACCGATGCACCAATGGGAACCTATACCACCAGCAATGCCACTGCATCTGCCCGAATCCGCTTGAGTGACTAGCAATTTACTCATCTATTCTCATTTTATGATTTTAGCTGTTTTTTTATAAAAAATTTTCTTTTAAGTCTCTGTTTAAGCGTCAGTTCATCCTTTTATTGATTAAATGTATCCATCCCCATTTTTTTCTTGAATTTTTGGGGTTCACCCTGCATATTAGCATTATGATTTATAATTTATAAATCAGATCACTTTTTCTTTATAAGAGGGTTTTCTCAATGATGCGGATTGGTTTGTTCTTGCTAACCAACCTCGCGGTACTGGTTGTAGCTGGCATTATCCTGTCACTCTTCGGTGTCGGTAGTTACCATGGCGCGGGTGGCTTGAATCTAGGCAACCTGATGGTCATCTGTTTTGTCTTTGGTATGGTGGGTTCTATTATTTCCCTTTTCATGTCGAAGTGGATGGCTAAAAAAACCACTGGGACTGAATTAATCGACCCAAATGCACCTCGTAATCAGGCGGAAGCATGGTTATTGCAGGAAGTCGCGCAATTATCGCAACGTGTAGGCATTAAAATGCCTGAAGTTGGTATTTTCCCATCGTACCAATCCAATGCATTTGCAACAGGTTGGAATAAAAACGATGCGCTGGTTGCCGTTTCCACGGGCTTACTTGAGCGCATGAATAAAGATGAACTTCGTGCCGTACTTGCCCACGAAATCGGACACGTTGCCAATGGTGACATGGTGACACTAGCTTTGATTCAAGGTGTGGTCAACGCTTTCGTGATGTTCTTTGCACGTGTTGCAGGTGACTTTATCGACCGTAACGTGTTTGGTCGTGAAGATGGTGAAGCCCCAGGCCTGGCCTATTTTGCCATTACCATTGTGCTTGACATTCTATTCGGTATTTTGGCCTCTGCCATTGTGATGTGGTTCTCCCGTCAACGTGAATACCGTGCAGATGAGGCTGGTGCACGTTTGGCAGGTAAACAGGCGATGATCTCTGCCCTGCTTCGTTTACAGGCGGAATCTGAAATGCCAGACCAGATGCCGAAAGAAATGAAAGCTTTTGCGATTGCGGAAGGTAAGGAACAAGGCTTTAGCTTGGCGGCTTTATTTCACACTCACCCAACCATTGAACAACGTGTTGCTGCGTTACAGCAATTAAATGTTCAATAATCTAAACCAGATAAACGATAAAGCCTCCAAAATGGAGGCTTTGTTTTTACCTGCTTCATCTAACCAGCCTTGAAAGACTGATACAGTTGCCATAGATAGCTAAAGCCCGCCCACACGGCAATCACCAATAGAATAAGTACCGCAATACCCAGCAGATCAGGAATCCTTAACCAAATCCAGCTGACGATTGGATTACGCCAAAATGCCGAGGTTTTCTGCTTTTGCTCAAGTGATTCATGCAGGAATGGATGCACCACATGGATGTCATTGTATACTTGATATTCCTCACGGATATGCTCATGCACAATGTCCAGTGTCTTGCGGCTCGGACGAATAAACACATCAAACAGGGTACCAACAATCGGCACAAAACCCACCAGCATATCCATAATCGCCAGTCTGACCACACCTTTCAGTTTATATTGTGGAACACCCACTTCCCTTGCCTTTTTAAAGGCGTAGAGCGTCAGGACAAAACCTGCAACATCGCCCGCAAAGGGAATGGTACTGAGCGCAGCATCGGCTCCCAAGCCCTGCTTGGTAAATGGAATTCTGACCAGACTATCCATGGTATTGGCAAATTTTGCCAGATCACGTTCCACCGCAATCGCCTGCTGCTGGGTTAATTTTTTTTGTGTTGGACCAGTCATTCACTCAACCTAAAAACCTTGTTTATGCTTGAGAATAAAGTAGTTTTTAAGCTTTGTCGGTACAATTATTATTACAGTTCAGAATAAAATCGTTGAAGCAATTAATAATTCAGGTCTATGAGCTTAACTCATAGACCTGAATTTTAAAGACTGTCTTATTCAATGGTTTCCAGTTTGTGTTTAGGTTTAAACATATTGGCAACCAGTACAAACATAAATGGAATAAAGATCAGCACCAAGACCGTTCCAAAGACCACTCCACCCAAAACACTGATCCCGATTTCCTGACGGCTGACCGCACCCGCACCAAAAGCAAAAACCAAGGGAATCACCCCCACGCCAAAAGCAAAGGATGTCATCAGAATCGGGCGTAAACGCAAGCCTGCACCCTGTAATGCGGCCTGAATGGCATTTTTCCCTTGTGCCTGTGCCATTGCCGCAAACTCAACAATCAGAATCGCATTTTTACAGGACAGGCCAATGGTGGTCAGCAAGGCTATCTGGAAATACACATCATTCGGCAAACCAAAACTATGCGCAAAGATAATACTGCCTCCAATCCCCAAGGGAATTGCAGTCATCACCGCCATTGGGATACGCAAGCTCTCATATAGGGCGGCCAAGCATAGGAAAATAAATGCAATGGAGATTAAATATAACCAGATGGCCTGATTGGTTGACTGCTTTTCCTGATAGGAAAGTCCTGTCCACAATAATCCCAGTCCCTGTTGCTGGCCCACCAACTGCTCAATATCTTTCATGGCCTGTCCAGACGATTGGCCACTGCCCACATTGGCCTGTAGTTGCAAGGCGCTATAGCCCATATAACGCTGCACAATACTTGGATTCCCTGCCCAGGCAGTATTTGAGAATGAACTGAATGGTACCATCTGGTTTTGACTGTTGCGGACTGACCATTGATATAAATCTTCTGGTTTGGAACGGAATGGCGCATCACCCTGTAGAATCACCTGCTTAATCCGCCCCCGATCAATAAAGTCATTTACATAGGTTCCACCCCATGCCGTTGACAAGGTGCTATTGATATCATTCAGGTTCAGGCCATTTGCCAACGCCTGTTTATGGTCAATCTTCACATTCAGGGTGGCTTTACTGTCGGTTGACTGCTTGTCCAGATTTTCAAAGCTGGAAAATTTCTGACCGAGCAGCTGTAGTTGCTTAAAGCTTTGATCAAGGAATTGGTCGCCCTGACCATTCAGGTCCTGAATCCAGAAATCAAGTCCATCAGTTGAACCCAGACCATTTACCGAAGCAGGTAAGCTCACATTAATCTGGGCATTCGGAAATTGGCTAAAATATTTAAGTGCCCGTTTACGAATGGCTTCGGCAGAGTTTTTCTGTCCCGTGCGTTCATCCCAATGTTTCAGTGCAATAAAACCCTGTCCTAAGTTTTGCCCTGTACCTGAGTTATTGCGTCCATAACGAATCAGTACTAGCTTGACGTTGTGTTGTTCATTCTGGAGAAAATATTGTCGAATCAACTCACCCACTTCCTGACTTTTGGACAACGGTGCGCTATCCACCAGCCTAAATTGCACACTTAAGATTCCCTGATCCTCTTTCGGCAGGAAACTGCTTTGCAAGCCTTTATAAAACAGGGCAAATACCGCAATCAATGCAATAAATATCACCAAAACAGGGGCTTTATAGCGCAATGTGGTCTGGACTAAATTCAGGTATTTGGTTTTTAAGCGTTCAATTCCGTTATTGAAGTGAACTGCCCATTTTTTAGGTTGATGGTTCGGTTTTAGCATCAAGGCACACAATGCAGGCGTCAATACCAATGCCACCAGCAGTGACAATATCATGGCAGCAACCAGAGTAATGGAGAACTGGCGATAGATCACGCCAATTGAACCTGCAAAGAAAGACATTGGAATAAAGACCGCAGTCAGCACCAACGTAATCCCGATCAGTGCCCCGCTGATTTCCTGCATCGACTCAGTGGCGGCCTGCTTGGGAGAGAGATGCTGCTCATGCATTAATCTTTCCACGTTTTCCACCACCACAATGGCATCATCCACCAACAGGCCAATGGCAAGGACCAAAGCAAATAAGGTTAAGGTATTGATACTAAACCCAAGCAGCTCCAGCACAGCAAAAGTACCGAGAATCACAATCGGTACAGTAATACTGGGAATCAGCGTGGCACGCCAGCTTTGCAGGAACAGGAACATCACCAGAATCACCAGAGCAATGGCCTCAACCAGTGTCTTGACCACTTCCTTGATGGATTCCTGAACAAAAGGTGTGTTGTCCCGTGGATAAACGATTTTATAGCCAGCAGGCAGTTGGCTGGATAACTCATCCAGCGTCTGGTGAATCAGTTTAGAGGTCTGGATGGCATTGGCGCCCGAAGAAAGCGAAATTCCCAAACCTGCCGCTGGATAGCCATTGATGGTGTTAAAAGACTGGTAGTTTTCCGCACCCAACTCAATACGCGCAATATCCTTGAGTAAAACAAAGCTGCCCGAGACATTGGATTTAACCACGATTTGCTCGAAGTCCTGAATGGTTTTTAATCGGGAACCTGAAGTCACCTTTGCATTGAGATATTGTCCATCCACCACAGGCAAGTCACCAATTGCACCCGCGGCAACCTGCGTATTTTGGGTGCTAATCGCTGCAACAATGTCATTGGGGATGAGGTGGTACTGGATCAGTTTATTGGGATCCAGCCAAATTCGCATGGCATACTGTGAACCAAACACATCGGTTTCACCCACCCCATCAATACGATTTAAATTATCCAGTACATGGGTTGAAAGATAATCAGATAAGGTGATGTTGGTTGATTTTCCTGTACTGTCATATAACCCCACCACCATGAAAGTATCGCCAAGTGATTTGCTGACATTGACACCCTGACGCTGTACGGCATCGGGTAAACGTCGAATCACACCACTGATTTTATTTTGTACCTGAACCTGTGCGGTATCTGGATTGGTGCCATTTTCAAAACTGATGGTAATACGGCTACGGCCTGAGGCATCACTGGTTGAACTAAAATACAGTAAATGGTCAAGCCCCTGGATTTGCTGTTCCAACACCTGAGTGACGCTCTGCTCAACAGTTTTGGCATCTGCGCCACTATAGTTTGTTGAGACGGTAATTTTGGGAGGTGCAATATCAGGATAACGTTCCACAGGTAAGTTGAGAATCGCGAGTATCCCTAAAGCCATGACGATAATGGCAAGTACACCTGCAAAAATGGGTCGCTCAATAAAAAACTTAGATAGCACGGCTGTTCATTCCATGGTTGAAACAGTCAATTTTTCAAAAACATAAACAAATATGGTGACTTTCAGCCTATGATCGTTACCGAGCTTTCCAGCAAACACCATCTCTATTAACATATCATTGCAAAAAAAAGGAAATTGCGGAGAAATAATGGATTTTGGAGACTTAAGGGAAATAATTTTAATGTTCATTCCCATTAGAA
>NZ_DDAH01000030.1:0-9864 GCF_002333245.1 Acinetobacter sp. UBA2063 | reverse complement strand
CTGACGTAATCCATTTTTTCCAAAACCTAAAATGAATAAAAAAACAGCCGATTAATACGACTGTTTTCTGCTTTCGTTTATTAGAACTGTTTCATCACTATTTAGCCTCTTTATATTTCTCCCATAGGGGCATGAGGAACGTTTGAAGTTTCACAAGGGAATTGATGAAAGAAATCTATTTTTTATACGTTACTAAAAAATGCAGCGAACTGTTGATAACTTGGTCGTTGGCTGACATTTTCTAAATAACGTTCTATTGCAGGATGAGGTTCTATTTCATTCATTTTTAACTGCCAAAATAACATCGCGGCGACCATCACATCCGCCGCAGTAAACTGAGCCCCACATAAATATGGATCCGCTGCACTTAAGCCTTGCACAAAAGCAGTATAAACATCTTGATCGTCACCATATCCAACAAACATCTTCTGTTCTGGTTTTATTGTTATACCGAGCATTTTATTGGTCGATGCAGCATCCCACGGTCCAGAAATGAAGAATAACCAACGATAATAAACACCACGTTGCGGATCATTTAACGCTGGCGCTAAGCCTTTCTCTGCAAACTTATCGGTCAAATAAGCGCAAATAGCCCCCAACTCATAGATCACCACATCATCATCAACCAGAACAGGTACTTTCCCAAAAGGATTCATTTTTAAATATTCAGGTGTTTTCATTTCCGTATCAAAAGCAACTTCAATGCGTTCACATTCAATACCCAGTTCGATTAACAACCAATCGACAACAACACCACGTGAAAAAGAATTTGTATATAGTTTTAGAGCCATTTTGATATTTCCTTGTTTATTTGGTCTTATTTAAATTTAATACTTGTGATTGTCAGTTTTTGTCAGTAGTCGAATGGCAAACTTCTTGTATCCACCATTGTTGGAAAAGTTGTTGTTTAAAATGAGGATATAACTCTTGGCTTAAACTCAATTGCTGTATGCGATCTATTCTGAAATGTCGAAAGCCATTACGCAGTTCACACCATGCTGCTAAAACGATACGATCATTAAAATATCCTAATGCAAATGGCCACAATACTCTTGAACTGACTCGTTGCTGCTCATCGGCATAATCAACCATGATTTTGACTTGTTGACGAATCGCAATTCGAACCTGCTCGACTAACTGCTCATCTACAGGCAACCATGTTTGAATTGATCTTAGCGTGGTTTGTTGTAGTAGATGCTGACAATTCGTAGGTAGCACCGCATTCAGTTTTGCCAATACAGAAGTTGATGCTGATTTTAGGGCTTGATCAGGAATCTCACTTAACCAGTTTAATGCCAAGAAAATAGCTTCAATTTCGGTTTCATTTAATGTCATCGGTGGAAGTAAGAAGTTTTCTTTCAGTTGAAAACCTAGACCCGCAGCAGCATCAATATTTACCCCTTGCTCTCGCAAACTCTCAATATCACGATAAACACTACGCTGACTGATCCGTAAACGTTCCGCCAGTACCTTTGCTGTTACTGGATATCGATATTCTCTTAATAATTGCAAAAGATTGAGCAAACGAATTGAGCGACTCATGGTTTCCCTATTGCTTTGTTATTATTGTCTGATGGGAGAGCATACTCCCCCACCTTAGTGTAATGCTTAAACCACTTAACTCTCTGAGAGTGCCGTCGATTGTATCATCCCTTGCAAATAATCATGCAATTGTTGCACATTATCCGCAATCGTAAGCGGTTGATAACGTTGTAACGTTTCAACACTATGCACGCCATAACTGACGCCGATTCTTGGCATATTCAGATTTTGTGCCATCTCAAGATCATAACTGGTATCTCCCACCATAATGGCGCGATCCACAGCCACATCCATCTCTGAAATGATTTCTTTTAACATCAATGGATCTGGTTTCGATCTTGTTTCACTCGCCGCACGGGTAATATCAAAAATGTCATGGCTATTGGTTTGTCCAAGCACCCGATCCAAGCCTTTACGGCTTTTGCCCGTCGCAACAGCAAGTTTTAAACCTTGTTGCTTTAAATCTGCGAGTAGTTCAGCAACCCCATTAAACCAGACATCACCCTTCGAGTTCGCCACATAATGATCCGCATAACATTGCAAAATATCCTGCTGTAAATGAGGCACTTGTGGAAATAAGATTTGCATGACCTCAGGCAAACCCAAACCAATAATACTTTTCGCAGCGTCATTGCTCAGCGGCTGTTCAAATTGTTGTGCAGCATGCTGCAAACTTGCCACAATTTGCCCAACAGAATCAAATAAGGTTCCATCCCAATCAAAAATCACCAACTCCACATTTTGACGCATGATGATGTTCTCAATTTGATTCATGATTGCTTTCTCAACTCATCAATTAACTGCTGCATATCTTCAGGCATGGGTGCTTCAATGGTTGGATAATTTGGAATCTCTAAACGCATGGCATGTAAACACAAACGTCGCGCTTCAGGCCCTGAATACGCTGTATTGTGCCCATATTTATCATCACCAATCAGTGGATGACCAATACTTAAACCATGTACACGAATTTGATGGGTACGACCTGACAAAGGCGAAGCATGCACCAGAGTTGCTGTTTTAAAACGCTCAGCCACCTTCCATTCTGTTTTACTGGGCTTACCTTCTTTGGTGACACGCACACGGCGTTCACCATTAGCCAGTTCATAACGCAATAAAGGTGCGTCAATCAACTGCTTATCCAAGCTGACCTGTCCTTTGACAATCGCCGCATAGGTTTTTTGAATTTTATGCTCACGCAGTAGGTCTTGTAGCAATTTTAAGGTGCTACGCTTTTTACTGATCATCACCAAGCCAGAAGTGTCTCGGTCAATCCGATGAATCAGTTCTAAATATTTTTTTCCTGTCGCCGCACGTAAAGCCTCAATCAAGCCATATGCGACACCACTACCGCCATGTACTGCAATACCGGAAGGCTTATTGACCACCAATAAACCTTCATCTTCATAGACGACACGGCTCAATAAGCTTTGAGCAACGCTATCACTCACAGGCGCAGCCGTTTCATCTTTTTGCTCATAACGAATCGGTGCAACACGAATCTGGTCACCAATCTGCAACCGTGTTTCTGCTTTTATTCTTTTTTTATTGACACGTACTTGTCCTTCACGAATCAAACGATAGATTCGACTTTTTGGAACACCTTTTAATCGGGTAAATAAAAAGTTGTCTATTCGCTGCCCGTCTTGATGCTCATCCACGTCAAACCAAGTGACACTTTGCCATTGTTGTGTAGAATTCATACGCTCGATTTATCCAAGATTTGCTAAATATGATTAAAAAATGATCATTTAGCTAAGTTATTTCACAAGAAACCTAAACTTAGCCCATAGGCAGATGCCGCAAGGTTTGATATATTCAGCGCACGGATACCACCGTAAGTGAGCATCAAATCAAAAATTTTATTTAGATAAAATTTTAAATCGATGAGATATTCACCAACAGCTCGGATAGGTCCTAAAGAATTATGCCGACGCCGAAGGCTTATTATATCGGCAAAATGACAAACTGTTGCGTTTAATTGTGCATCTGCACATAGGGTTTATTGATATTTCAATATACCCTGCGGTTTGTCCAGAAAAAATATGTTGCCAACAGGTTTGTTGGCTATTAAATGTAAACTGATCCACATCAGACAATTTGCTCCCTGATGCCGCATTCAGGCTAAAGCGTTGATGCATTGGAACTGCCAGGCGAAGATACGATGATCATTCCGTATCAGGACGTCCAAATGGGGCGGCCTTAATGCTTAATGACAGTGAAAGTCATCACATCCAATGCACCGCTCACCCGCCAGTGAAGCGCACAGGAAACTTGGATCATTTAGGGTCCAGTGATATATCACGGTGCCCAGGATTGAAGCAGGATTGCCGACATCGAAATAACCGTATCAGAACCCAGAACTGGATTTACAGTCAGTGGTTTCAGAGCTTCGCATATCAAAGCTGCTCCTGAGTCTTGATCACGCCAATTTGATGTTTGCTCAAAAATAGCGAGCGAGTTGTTTGTGTGTATCACTATTAGGTGTCACACCCATGAAACGTATGCTGATTAATGCAACCCACGCTGAAGAGGTTCGCGTTGCACTTATCACTGGTAGTCGTCTTTACGATTTTGATCTGGAAAATCGTACTCGCGAACAGAAAAAATCAAACATCTATAAAGGTCATGTCACTCGTGTTGAACCGTCTCTAGAAGCGGTTTTTGTCGAGTACGGCGCTCAGCGCCAGGGCTTTTTATCAATGCGGGAAATTGCAAACTCGTATTTCAAGGCGGACCCACGCCAAACCTCCAACATCCGTGAACTGATCACCGAAGGCACAGAATTATTGGTCCAGGTTGAAAAAGAGGAACGTGGCAACAAGGGTGCCGCGCTTTCAACTTTCATTTCACTGGCTGGCCGTTATCTGGTTCTGATGCCAAACAATCCGAAAGGTGGTGGCATCAGCCGTCAGATTTCAGGTTCTGTGCGCGAAGAACTCAAAGAAATTCTATCTTCTTTAAATTTACCTCGTGGCATGAGCGTCATTGTTCGTACTGCGGGTATCGGTCGCTCACAGGAAGAACTGCAACTTGACCTACAGCATTTGCTGGACCTTTGGGCACAAATTCAGGGTACGGCAAGTTCTGGTCCATCACCAATGCTGGTGCATCAGGAAGCGGGTGTGGTGACACGCGCCATCCGTGACTATCTACGTGATGACGTTGCTGAAATCCTGATTGATAGCGAACAGGCCTATAATGAAGCTTACAACTTCGTTAAAGCTGTGATGCCACGTCAGCTGGACAAGTTAAAAACCTATACCCAGAATGAGCCATTATTTGCTCATTTCGGTATCGAAAGCCAAATCCAGACTGCTTATGAACGTGAAGTAAAACTTCCTTCTGGCGGTTCAATCGTGATTGACCAAACCGAGGCGCTGGTTTCCATCGATATTAACTCGGCGAAATCAACCCGTGGTCATGATGTTGAAGAAACCGCATTAAATACCAACCTTGAAGCGGCTGAGGAAATTGCGCGTCAACTTCGTTTACGCGATATTGGTGGTTTGGTGGTGATCGACTTTATCGACATGGCCAAGGACCGCAACCAGCGCATGGTTGAGGCGAAACTTCGTGAAGCAACTCAAAGTGACCGCGCACGTATCCAGTTCGGCCAGCTTTCACGTTTTGGCCTGATGGAAATGAGTCGTCAGCGTTTGCGCCCATCGCTTGAGGAAGCAACGGGCTATGTGTGCCCACGCTGTCATGGCACAGGCATGGTACGCGACCTACGCTCCCTTTCACTTTCAATTATGCGTAAAGTGGAAGAAATTGCATTACGTGAACGTCAAGGCGAGGTACAGGTAGAAGTCCCTGTGGAAATCGCTGCATTCCTGTTGAATGAAAAGCGTCACAGCCTTGTATATCTGGAACAAACCTCCAATGTGCGTGTCACCATTCTGCCGCATCCACATTTGGAAACGCCACATTATGAAATCCAGTACAATCCAGCAGGCTTTGCGCCATCCAGCTATGAACGCACTGAAGCGACCCGTGACAGTGAAAAACAACTGGGTTATGAGTCTTCTGAATGGCATCTGGAAGAAGCTGAGCACAGTCATGCTGCTCCAGCACAGCAGCAGGCGACAGCGCCACAGAAAAAGGCTATAACACAGCAAGGCACTGCCCAGCCAAAACAGGCACAGGCAGCAGCGTCAAAAGCAGCAAGCCCTTGCGCATGGTTAGAGAACCTGTTTGTTCAAAAACAGGCTCAGACCATTGATCAGTCCCGCTCTGCACAAAATGCGGCGTCAGCTATTGAACAGATGATCAATAATGGCGCTGTGAGCCGTGGTCAATTCGGCCAGGTTGAGACAGCTGCAATTGCGGAAACAACAGCAAATAATGTCTATATTTCCCAGACACCTGTAAAGCAGGAAACTCGCGAAGCGTTTGAGAAAGACGAAAAACTGAACCGTCCAAATCAGTCTCAAAACCCAAAGAAACGTAAGCATAAAGAGCAACGTGAACAGCATGTACTTGCCCATGAGCAACAAAATCAGGTGCATGAGGAAGTTGTTCAACTGTCACGTCAGGAACAGCGTCAAGAGCAACGTGACCTGAAACGCCAGCAAAAACGTCCGCAGGAATCACAAAACCAGCAACAGCAAAATGATGCTGTTCATGGAAATGATACCTCTGTACCGTTGCCACGTCGTGACCGTCATAGCCAGCAGCGTCCAAACCGCCCGAACCGTCACCGTGACCAAAGTGTTCTCAACGAAACGCCTGTTGCAGTTGAGGCTGCATCCAATCCACAGCAGCTTAAAGTTGATGTGATTGATACACCTCGCACTGAACCAATGAATACGGCATTGATCGTCAACATTGATCAGGGACAAAGTGAAATTGTTGCGCTCAATCCACAGCAGACCACTGCGCCAGCACCACAGGCCGAGCCAGTAAAAGCGGTTGTGAGGGCTGCTGAAACAACTGCGCCTGTTCAGGCAGAGCAGGTTGCTGCTGAAACAACACCAGTTGAAGAGGCAACCCAGGCACCAGCGAAACGTGCAAGCAATGATCCACGTTCACGCCCTCGTCAGCGTGGGGCGCAAAGCAGCCAAAAAATGGCAGCAAAAATTGCACCATCGCAAATTCCAGCGTTGGGACAATACACCATGGGTGGCCTGATTCGTCATATTTATGGTGAAGACTGCAAATTCCTGATTGAGCAGTTTGGTTTGGTGACTACATTCAACCGTGCCTTGCAGAAGTTCGCTGAACAATATGCCAGCACCCTGGTGGTTGAAACAGCTGCTGAGGAAAAGCGCCCTGTTACACGTGATGTAGAACTTCCACGCCAGAAGCCAACCGAAGAAGCTGAACCAGCACCTGTATTGCCATTAACACCACCAGAAGCATCCGCTTCGCGTGTTGCCAACGATCCACGTGAACGTCGTCGTTTAGCAAAACTTGCGGCTGAGCAAGCAAAAGAGGAGCATCTGGCTTCCAATATAGCGCCTGGTGCCCCTGTAGAAAGCACTGAAACCACGCAAGAAGTGCAGGAAACAGCAATTGCGACTGTTGTTGCGCAAAACACTGTTGGTGATGCAGCACCTGAACAACAGGCACTGGCACTTACAAATGAAGAAATGCCTGTGGTGGTGGAAGAAACAGCACCTGTTGAAGCAGTTGAGTCAGCGCAAGCTGCTGTTGAGACTGAAACTGCGGTGGTTACAGATGCAGTTGAAGCAGTGCAGACTATTGAAAACACTGAACCAGTCGCAAGCACTGAAGAAACAGATGTGGAAGATGAAGCTGCCAAAGCGGAAAAGGAGAAATCTACCCGCCCTCGCCGCCCTCGTGGACGACCACCGAAAAAGAGTATCGTTGGCAATGAATAATTTGCTAAATTACACTCAATAAGCAAAAGCCTAATCATTTCGATGATTAGGCTTTTTTGTTACTGTAAAATGTAGCGTCATTGAGATATTGTAAGAGAGCTAGGCCCTTGCGCTGCTTTAGACGCAGCTCAGGTTGATTGCTCTAGGGAATCGCCACTAAAAGCAGCATCAACAGCAAAGATGTTAAATGGTAGTGTTCCAAAAAATAGCCACTTCTTGGATTGATCAAAAAATAAACAGGATTGATATGAGCCAAACTACGCAGACCGATATTATTACCATTGGTGATGTCGCAACCCGACTTCCGAACTTCATTACCAAAGTACCTCATATCCTCAGTGGTCTTAAACAGGCATATTTGCGGACACCAGCCTCTCCAACTGGTTTAGGGATCGCATTTGAAAAAGCAGTAAAGCGTAACCCACAAGGTATTGCACTGTTATTTGAAGATCAAAGCTATAGCTATCGAGCACTAAATGAATGGGCAAACCAGATTGCACATTACTATTTGTCTCTTGGCGCAAAAAAGGGTGATGTTATTGCGGTGATGGTTGAAAACCGTCCTGAACTGATTGCTACGATTGTTGCTTTAGCTAAAATTGGTGTCACGATCGCACTCGTAAACACATCACAAGTCGGTAAAGTCCTTGCTCATAGCATTAATTTGGTTAATCCAATTGCAGTGATTGCAGGTGAAGAAGTCCGTGCTGCGATTGATGAAGCTCGCCCAGAATTAAAAGTGCCACAAGACCGTTTCCACTGGTTTGCTGACCAGGAAACGCGCAAGCATGCTGGTACTGCACCTAAAGACTATGTCAATCTTGCCCAGCAAATTGATCAATTCCCGAAATTCAATCCATCCACCACACGTACAGTGACAGGTAAGGATGGCCTGTTCTATATCTATACTTCTGGTACAACAGGTCTGCCTAAGGCGGTTATTTTCACCCACAGCCGCTGGACGCTAGCTTATGGTACATACGGCCATATCCTTAATCTTGGCAAGGATGACGTGATGTATGTGACCCTGCCACTTTACCATGCAACAGGTGTGGTGGTGTGCTGGTGTGGCGTGATTGCGGGTAGTGCAACACTTGCGGTACGTCGTAAATATTCAACCAGTGCATTCTGGAAAGATGTTCAAAAATTCAATGCATCTGCGATTGGTTATGTTGGTGAGCTTTGCCGTTACCTCATTGATGCGCCGACAACGGAACTTGATCGCGCCCACCGTGTCACCAAAATGATTGGTAACGGTATGCGTCCAAACATCTGGGGCAAATTCAAGGAACGTTTTGGTGTGCAGGAGGTTCTTGAACTTTATGCATCAAGTGAAGGCAATGTTGGCTTTAGCAACATCTTCAACTTTGACAATACCGTGGGCTTCTCTCCTACCCCTTATGCCATTGTTGAGTTTGACAAGGAAAAGAATGAGCTTGTCCGTGACAAGAAAGGCCACTGCAAGAAAGTGAAGACAGGTGAAGTGGGCCTGCTGATTGGCAAAATTACCAGTCGTTCCCCGTTTGATGGCTATACCGATCCTGAAAAGAACAAGTCGGTTATTCTTAAGGATGTATTTACCAAGGGTGATTCATACTTCAATACAGGTGACCTGGTTCGTGACATCGGTTTCCGCCATGCACAGTTCGTGGACCGTTTAGGCGACACTTTCCGATGGAAAGGTGAAAACGTATCCACCACCGAAGTTGAAAACATGGTTTGCGAATACCACAAGATCGCAGAAGCGGTGGTTTATGGCGTGGAAATTCCAAATACCAATGGCCGTGCAGGTATGGCTGCAATCACGCTTGTGGATGGTGAAGAACTGAATGAAGCTGATTTAAGCGCTATGGTGAACGTATTCAAGAAATACCTGCCATCATACGCAATCCCAGTATTCCTTCGCGTTCAGGCCAAGGTTGAAACCACAGGCACATTTAAGTATCAGAAAAACAAGCTGAAAGAAGATGCCTTTAATCCAGCCAAAACGTCTGAACGTTTGTTGGTGTTATTACCAGGCGCAACAGCCTATTGCGATGTAAATGCTGAAATCTTTAACAATATTCAAAATTATCAGTACCGCTTTTAGTTTATTTTTTAGCTAAACGAGAGGAAATCGTGTTTTTTATAAACAATCATTCGCATGATTTACAATTTCCTCTTGTGTTAGCTGAATAAATTGCTAGAATACGCAACATCAAAACGATGCAGTGTTTGAAAGATTTATCTTTCCTCTGATTGCTTAGGATCCAAGACCAAAGAAAGTCATAGATTTTCTCTTGCGCTCGGGTAAAGCGTTGCTTTACTTATCCTCGCTCAGGGTCGTTAGCTCAGTTGGTAGAGCAGCGGACTTTTAATCCGTTGGTCCCGCGTTCGAGTCGCGGACGACCCACCACTTTATAGTTTTGATCATTATCTGGGTCGCTAGCTCAGTCGGTAGAGCAGCGGACTTTTAATCCGTTGGTCCCGCGTTCGA
>NZ_DDAH01000251.1:0-4371 GCF_002333245.1 Acinetobacter sp. UBA2063 | reverse complement strand
AATAATAGTGCGTAAGTCCTAGATACTCCAAATGAAATGGATGTCATGTTTATTCATCATGCTCATTTATATTGTATAGAATGTAAAACAGCAAAAACGATGGCACATGAACAAGCTAAAGATGTTTTGTATAAATTATCTTCTTTGCAAGATTTTGGTGGAATCAACCAAAAACAAGCAGTTGTTTCGCTATATAGTTTGAAAGATTACAACTTAACTCGTGCCAATAATTCTGAAATTCGCATATTCCAAGAACGTGATTTACTCAATTTAAGTCAGCTTATTTCAGAATGGCTACAGCCTAAATCGATAAATATCAGTCAAGGTATAAGCTTATAGATCATACATTTGTAGTTGATCTATGGCATGCTTTTACATATTGAATGATGTGGAAAATAAGATGACCGTTTATTTTATTACTCGCCATAAAGGTGCATTAGAATGGGCTAAAGAGGAGCATGTACATTACGATGTGCATGTTACCCATTTAGCAAATTTTGATGAACTGCGTGCTGAAGATACGGTAATCGGGACTTTACCTATTCATTTGGTTGCAGACTTGCATGTGCGAGGTATTCGTTATGTTCATTTATCCATGCATGTGCCTGCACATTTCAGAGGTTTAGAATTAAGCGCACAACAGTTACGCGATTGTCGTATCCGATTGGAGGAATTTTATGTTGTACGCCCTAACCCAGTTTGATCAGCACGCCCATGTATGGGACTACAATTCATGTATTGACATAGTATTCGCACAAAAATTATCACAACATATTGTTTTTTATATTTATAAGAAAAATTGTGAAACATTTTGTCATACAGCAACTTTACTGATACATACTTTGAAATATTTAGCCTCTATAAGTCTTTGCTTTACAAAAGAAAAAAAAGAGGGTAGAGTCTGAACAGACTTCCCTGCTGATAAGGGATTAAGACTCTTCCCATTGTTCGGTATATACAACACCTGCGTCTGAACAGACTTCCCTGCTGATAAGGGATTAAGACACATTAAGCTCAACAGCGATAGCACGTACATCGTCTGAACAGACTTCCCTGCTGATAAGGGATTAAGACGTTGAACCTGCATCTTAGCAGTATCTTCCCATGCGTCTGAACAGACTTCCCTGCTGATAAGGGATTAAGACTGACCTGAAGCATATTGATGCGTAGGGATAAATGTCTGAACAGACTTCCCTGCTGATAAGGGATTAAGACATATAATCACCTGTTAACTTCCATACGTCTACAGTCTGAACAGACTTCCCTGCTGATAAGGGATTAAGACCCCACTCAGGGCGATAGCTCAATGCTTTCTTTACGTCTGAACAGACTTCCCTGCTGATAAGGGATGAACGAGGAACAGCAAAGCACTGCTTTGCCCGAGTGCAAGACGAAAGCTTTGCTTGAGTTAGACGTGAACCCTCGATAGTATCTATTGCAAAATACTGGATAAAACGACCACCTATTCCTGTTCGTAACATACCAGTCATTCCTATTTCTTGAACCACTTGGATATGAGACAAAATCTCATATCCTTTTAACTGGTTACATAGCTAATTTTGCGGATACTAAACGATTCATACTTACACCACGTTCTGCTGCTTCTAATGCTAGTTTTTGATGAACCATTGATGGAACACGTACAGCAAAACGACCACTATATTTCTTCTCTGAAAGTGGCACTGGTACTTTTTCATTATTACTGATCATATCGGCTACAACCTCAGCAACAACATTAACAATACCTGAAAATGCTTTAGATTGATCTGCATCAAGCCAAGATAATGATGGAAATTCAGCACATTGTCCAACGTATTCATTATCTTCTGCTGACCACATAACACGGTAAGTATATTGCTTACTATCCATTTTCCACCTCACAATACGTTAAGTTTATCGAGTGCAGCCAAAACTTGCTTCACTTGGTATGGTTTAGCTTTCCCACCATCATCTTGAAGGTTTATACGAGGATCGCCTTGCCACGGTGTTTTAAATACGGTGTGACTACCACCTGTTTGTCTTGGCTCACCAAAATACTGTTTGCAAACCTTGATTAAATCCACAAAACGAATATTTTTTGGATTATTCCGCATTTGCTCTATGAGTTGATCAATATTAGCCATTAATATGCTCAATAATTCCAATCTCTAAATAGTATCAATAATGGTACTATTATTCAAGTGCTGATTTCACCATCACCATGTACAAGCCAAGACGGATTAACCTTTAGATACTCTGCTATTTCTCGAAGTTGATGGAAAGATGGTTCATGTTTACCTTGTATCCAATCTAATACAGGTTCAGCAGTTTCATATCCTAGTTGTTCAGCAATGTGTGTATATTTAATTTCTTTTACCTGTAATGAATTAAACAACTCTATTGCTTTAGTTAAGCGATTTGATAGTTCTTTCTTGCGATCAATAAGTTGATATTGGTTCAATACACTATTATTGTCTAATTTTTTAAAGTTAAAGCTATTTTCTAATCGTGCCACAATTTCAGCATTCATAGATCGTTTCAAGCCTTGAGCTTCATTTTCAATTTTTAACTTTAATGTTGTTGGTAATCTAAGTTTAAATTGTGCATCTACTGTTTGTGGTTTATTCATTTTCGGCTCATTACGAAAGGAACGACTGGTACGTTACGAACAAGAATGGGTGGTATGTTTATGCAGGAATATGCAATCTATTTTAGATACTTCCCTGTAGATAAGGGATTAAGACCATTGAAAACAGTATAGTAGTCACGAATCCAATGTCTGAACAGACTTCCCTGTAGATAAGGGATGAACGAGGATCAGCAAAGCACTGCTTTCCCCGAGTGCAAGACGAAAGCTTCGATTGAGTTAGACGTGAACCCTCGATAGTATCTGTTTTTGGATACTTCCCTGTAGATAAGGGAGGAACGAGGAACAGCAAAGCACTGCTTTGCCCGAGTGCAAGACGAAAGCTTTGCTTGAGTTAGACGTGAACCCTCGATAGTATCTGTTTTGGATACTTCCCTGTAGATAAGGGATTCAGCCCCAGGTTGAAACTTAATACGAGATCAAAGGGGGGCAATTTTACTTCGCCATTTGTAAGGTAAAAGGGGTCAGTTTTAGAATGCCGTTGACAACTTCCCTAAATAAGCAATTTTAAAAGCCATCAAGACACCATCTTGATGGCTTTTTATAAGCTTACGTTTAAAAAATAAATCAAAAATATCTCTTATTCTCTATACACCAAGCGAACTAGAGGGTAAGAAAATGACGTGTTATTTGAATTTCGAAGATATTGCATTAGGCTTAAGCGTACATGCCTATAAACGACGTACACAACGCGGTATACAGCAACAGCATATTGCACACTTATTACGTTTTGGTCGTAAACAATTTCACCGCCATGCGATTTACTACAGCATTGGTCATAAAGAAATAAATAAGTATGCCGATATTTGCCCGATGCTTAAAAATATGAATGGCATGCATTTGGTCACAGCCACCAATGGCAAAGTCCTGACCATGTTCCGCAACCGGGACTTCAGCCTGCTCAAAAAATAAAAACAGGAAAAAAACCATGGATTTTGTATTGTATCCATTGATTATTTACATCCTTTTCAGTTGCTAAATCGCACCATTCATTTGACGTTTAAAAGCGTATGGAGAAATATTAATGAATCCTTTAGTTCCACAAACTGCGGGCTTAATGGCAGTACAAGAAGGCATTAAAGCCGTTAGTAATATGGTGAGTGAAATTGCACACTATAAACGTGCTGTTGCTGAATTAGAATTTCAACGCAAACAAATGCATGAGCAGTCAAAGATCATACGTGCAGAAATTGAGCTCAATCATAAGAAAGAAATCAAACGTATTGATGCATTATCTAGCGCATTCAAAACTTGCTTAAAACACAATAAGCAATTTATTGCCTTGCAAAAACAACAGCAAGATCATGCCCAAGAGCAATGCATAATGATCTTAAATTTGATTGCACAAGAACAAGATCCAACGAACAAAACGACATTGATGTCAGTGTGGCAACAGATGCTTAAACAAATTGAGTTAAACCGTGAAGAAACCTCACGTTTAAATCAAACACTCATGGATGCGTATCATCAATTTGGTATTGATCTATCTCGTCCACAATTAGATCTAAAAGATGTTGGTTGAACAAAGGGGAAATGAAATGCTACCAATACTCGCAGGTGTTGCTATCGGAGCAGCCGTTCTTTATTTACTTGATGCCGAAACCCAATCACAGCATGATCGTTGGCAACGTAAACGTAGCCAAGTACGTCGTGAAACTGCACAACAACGTGAAAAAATTCAAGCTGCGATAAAAAGTACAGCACAATATCAGGAATATAAAAAATATCTCTGTACACGACAAAAA
>NZ_DDAH01000005.1:0-5595 GCF_002333245.1 Acinetobacter sp. UBA2063 | reverse complement strand
TAATAGATTACTTTAAGCATTCTTGCTCAAAGCAATCTTGCAGCTAAATTATAAAAAACTTTCCAACACCGAATTTAAAAACACATGCCCCTGTTTAGTACATGAGATGCGGTTTAAATCGTTAATCAATAAATTCTTTTCACGCAATTGGTTCAATGTTTTATTCAGGTCATTTAGATCAAGTCCTGTACACTGTCCATAAAGTTCGGCATTAACTCCATCATTTAAACGCAATGCATTCATCATAAATTCAAAAGGCAATTCATCGGCTTCAATCTTTTTCATCTGGAGATGATCCGCAGGAACCTTGGCTAAATAATCCCTAGGCAAACGGGTTTTCTGAAAACGATAAATTCCATCTGGACGGGTGACCTTAGCATGTGCCCCCGCTCCGATTGCCAAATAATCGCCAAACTGCCAATAGTTCAGGTTGTGCGCTGATGCCTGTTCTTTACGCCATGCGGAAACCTCATAATTGATAAAGCCCTGTGCCTTTAAATAAGCTTCGCCCTGCTCCTGTATCTGCTCCAACAGTTCATCCTGCGGAAGCACAGGTTGGGTACGGAAGAAAACGGTATTCGGCTCAATGGTCAACTGATACCAACTGATATGGGTTGCGCCTTGCTCTACCGCAAGTTTGAGGTCAGTTAAAGCCTGTTCAAGGGTTTGTTGCGGTAAACCATGCATTAAATCCACATTAACACGCTCAAAGCCTGCCTGCCGCGCCTGCTGAATGGCACTGAGCGCATTATCGGCAGAATGAATCCTTCCCAAACGCTGTAAATGTTCCGTATTAAAACTTTGCACACCAATCGACAATCGGTTAATGCCCGCGGCAAGATAATCTGCAAAAGGATCATGCTCAACCGTTCCTGGGTTGGCTTCCAAAGTAATTTCGCAATCAGGTTCAAAGTCCAGACGAGCCCTGAGCCGTTCAAATAACCATGTGTAGCCCTGTGCAGAAATCAGCGATGGTGTCCCCCCCCCAATAAAAACGCTATGGATAGAGCGCCCTTGTGCCATTTCCAGCTGAGTTTCAAAGTCAGCCACCAATGCCGCCAGATACTGCTGTTCCAAATCTGTAGACAATTGACCATCAGGTACAGCATGTGAGTTAAAGTCACAGTATGGGCACTTGCGCACACACCAAGGCATATGGATATAAAGTGAAAGTGGAATAAGGGCTGGATTTAATGCACTCAAAATATAAGCTCAATAACAGAACTTAATTATTTTAACATGACTCGACTAATCAACGGCTCATCATCTATGTTATGTATGAGAATTACCAAGAATAATGAATGATATAAATATGATCAAACTCTCAAGCCAGTTACTTTTTATCATTCCCCTCGCTTTGGGAATTGGTATTGCAATGGCCTTTCAAACTGCAATAAATACCCAGCTTAAAACATATTTACATTCGCCCATACAGGCCGCTTTTATTTCATTTTTGTTTGGTACAATTATTCTTGCGGTTATGGTCTATTTCCAGGGCGCAGCAAAGCCAAGTTTAAGTGAACTCTTACACATTCCGTGGTTCTTGTGGCTGGGTGGGATACTTGGGGTTTATGCAATTAGTACGAGCATCTATACTGCACCTAAACTTGGCTTCTTAACATTTACGGGTTTGGTCATTTTCGGACAGCTTGTCATTTCCATGTTACTGGATCATTTTGGCTGGTTAGGGACAGAGAAAACCCCTATCAACTGGCAGCGCCTACTGGGCGGTATTGTCATTTTCCTTGGTGTTTTACTGACTTTACAACGCTGATTTTTCACAATTTTAAAGAGTATTTTTTGTGCCCCACACCCACACTGCACGGTTTGAACTTAAGCAACTGTTTCACCTGATGTTACCCATCCTGATTACACAGTTCGCCCAAGCGGGTTTAGGCTTGATTGACACGATTATGGCAGGCCACTTATCCGCAGCCGACCTTGCCGCAATCGCGATTGGTGTGGGCCTGTGGATTCCAATTATGCTGCTGTTTGCAGGCATCATGATTGCCACCACCCCACTGGTTGCGGAAGCACGGGGCGCAAAAACCCCTGAGAAAATCCCAACCATTGCACGCCAGTCCTTATGGGTTGCCGCAATTCTTGGAGTGGTTGCCATGTTGATCTTACAGGGTATGCCGTTCTTTTTACCCCTGTTTGGTGTGCCTGAAAGCTTACTCCCCAAAGCCAGCCTGTTCCTGCATGCCATTGGTTTTGGCATGCCCGCAGTAATGATGTACGCCGCCCTGCGCAGTTATTCCGAGGCATTGGGACATCCCCGTCCTGTTACAGCAATTAGCCTGCTTGCATTATTGGCGCTGATTCCCCTGAACCTTATTTTCATGTATGGATTTGGTCCTATTCCAGCATTGGGAAGCGCAGGCTGTGGCTTTGCCACGGCCATCTTGCAATGGCTGATGTTCATCACTTTAGCCATCTATATTTCCAGAGCTCAGGCTTACAAACAGGCACCGATCTTTACCCAATGGGAAAAACTGGACCTAGGCTGGACAAAACGGATTTTAAAGCTGGGCTTTCCGATTGGTCTGGCGGTTTTCTTTGAGGTGAGTATCTTTAGTACGGGTGCGATTGTCCTCAGTCCATTAGGTGAAAATGCAATTGCAGCGCACCAGATCGCCATTTCAGTCACGTCACAACTGTTTATGATTCCGCTATCGTTAGCGATAGCTTTAACCATTCGGGTTGGCATGTATTATGGCGAAAAAAACTGGCTCGCCATGCGTCAGGTACAAAAAGTCGGGTTGATCAGTGCGACCATCTTTGCCGCCTGTACCATGGCCCTGATTGCCTTGGCCCGTCCCTATATCGTGGCGATTTATACCAATGATGTACACATCATGCCGATTGCCATGTACCTGCTCTGGTTCGCAATCGCATATCAATTGGTGGATGGCTGGCAGGTCAGTGCGGCAGGCTGTCTACGTGGCATGCAGGATACACAGGCTCCGATGTGGATTACCCTGATGGCGTATTGGGTGGTGGCTTTTCCAATTGGCTTGTACTTGGCCCGCTATACCATTTGGGGCGTGGCGGGTGTTTGGCTGGGCCTGATCATTGGCTTAACCATTGCCTGTGTCCTGTTGATTGGTCGTTTATATTTGAATAATAAACGTTTAATGCAACTGACAAGCTCAAATCCATAAGCAACAGCTCCTATTCAGTTACTATGATAAGGCTAGCGTGGATACTGCCCTCATGATAGTAAACCCCAACAAGATGGAGTGATTGATTCATAAGACTTACACGACTTAACATTTTCATCTAGGCAATTTAAGTTTTGTCGCCTATGATCAAGGTATCGCTTAAAATCAGATCACAGAGGTCCAACCATCATGGCAAAGCATGCAAGTTCTCCCAGTAAACGCTTTCTAAAACTGGCGGGCATGACTGCAAGCATCGCCAGCAAAAGCGTTGCCAATTCCATTCGTAACCTGACTGCAGATGAAGAACAAAAAAATGCGGCGCGTAGCCAGCTTTTTCAGGAAATCGGTTTACAGATTGCTGATACACTTGGAGAAATGAAAGGCGCAGTGATGAAAGTCGGACAGATCGCCTCACAATACAAAGACATTTTCCCACCTGAAGTCGCCAATGCGATCTCAAAACTACAACGCCAAGCCCCAGCCATGCCTTTTGCTGAAATCAAGCAGCAGGTCGAAAAAGAACTGGGTAAGCCACTGAATGAGATTTTTACCTCATTTGAGCCAGAGCCTTTTGCGGCAGCCTCAATTGGTCAGGTACATCGTGCAGTACTTCCTGATGGTCAGGCGGTTGTGGTGAAAGTGCAATATCCTGGCGTTGACCAAGCCTGTGAAAGTGACTTAAAGCAGGTCCGTCTTGCCCTGCGTTTAATGGGTGTTTTAAAGATTGATAAAAAATTACAGGATCAGTTGTTTCAAGAGATTCAGGATAGCCTTTCCGCAGAATTAAACTACGAAATTGAGGCGCAGAATCTGGAAGTATTTAAGACTTTCCATGAACAGCTTGATGATCAAGTAATTATTCCAACCGTGTATAAACAATATTCTTCGCGAAGGGTACTCACGCTAAGTCTGGAACAGGGCGAATCCATTGAAACCGCAAGCACATGGTCGGTTGAAACCCGCAACCAGATTGGCCGCCGCCTGATCCGTGCCCTCGGACAGGAAATGTTCTTCCTGAAACGCTTCCATTGTGACCCACATCCAGGCAATTTTGCTTTTCGGGAAGATGGCAGTGTCATCATCTACGACTATGGCAGTGTCAAAACCCTTTCACCAGAACTGATTCAGCACTTCAAGGCACTGGTCAATGCTGCACGTCAGGAGGATATTGCCCAGGTTGAAGATTTACTGGTTGAACTGCATTCAATTGCTGAAAAACAGAAATTCCCAAGTGAGCTGTACGTGCAGTGGATAGAGGTGCTGTTGCGTCCATTGAACACACATTATGACTTTGCCGAAAACTCATCCCATCACGATGGCATGCGTCTGGTGAAAAAATCATTGAAATACTGGGATGTGTTTAAGCCATCTCCAGATACATTAATGGTCAACCGTACCATTTCAGGACATTATTGGAACCTGATTCATCTAAAAGTCCATGATAATTTAAATGATCTTTTTGAAGAATTAGTGCCAAGTTAATAACAGTATCGGCTTTAAAAATGGAGATAAATCTCCAAAATACATTATAAAGTTAAATTGGAAATTTAAGTAATGAATATACATGATTTACGAGAAGCACAAGTCCGACATGAAAATAGAAAAGAAGAAATCCTCAACTCTAGAAAGGAACTATATCAACTTCGCTCGAAGTTTATAAAATATTTCAACCGTAACAAAATTTTCAAGATGGAAATAGATGACTATGTTATAGGTGTCCATTCACATAAGAATAATTCAAACCTTATAAACAACTTTTGTTATGGACTTGAAAGGCAATTGGACGGACTAGGAAGAACTCTTGGTGCAACCGCATTTAAATTCGGTGTTTATTATGGTCAGGTGGAATCAGACAAAACAGATAAATACCGTTTCGTCAAAAAATTTGGTACTACGCATCAAGAAGCATTTCAGAATGTCAAAACAGCACTCATAGAATTAATAAATTCAGGGGAAAATGAAAAGATTGAAGAAATTGTAGAAAATCCACTTTCACCAATGTTTAAAGGAAAAATTCTCAGCACTTACTTTCCCGATAGATATCTCAATATTTTTTCCGATAAACATCTTAATTTTTTTATATCACAATTCGATCTAGACACAGTTGATCTAATTAATAAAGACCCTGTATATAAAAGAGAGGCTCTATTTAATTTCAAAAATCAAGACCCAGTTATGCAAAATTGGTCAATGGATATGTTTGTGACCTTTCTATACACAGAATATCCGATAAAACCTGTAAAAGAGAATCAGCAGAACATAACACATGATGGAGACCCATTAGCAGGTTATAGAACTCCAAACTTTCCGCCCAATCAATCACCAACTTTTATCGACTTGGAAATATTGTCACCTACTCCAACAAAAACAGTAAAATCTAACCATAGCTCTAAAATAAATTATGAAAAACAACTCTGTACACGACAAATTT
>NZ_DDAH01000006.1:0-10904 GCF_002333245.1 Acinetobacter sp. UBA2063 | reverse complement strand
TACTTTTTACAAATTTCATACACCAACATCAGCAATATAACTATTTAATTAAAAACATATTGTTTTAATTTTATAAAAAGAATTTAGACTCACTCAGGATATTATTAAAGTGCGACATACCATAATGTTGAAGCGACATAATCGACCGAGTTCTAAGGTCACACGGTTTCCAAAACAGCTAAGTCTCTGTATTAGTTTAATCAGTTATGGCTTATTTTCTACATCTACACTTGCTCAGACACTCAGCTATAGTGAAGCAGAGAAATTTGTCGTAGAAAATGCATATTCAACTCAAGCCCAGCAGGCACTTCAACAAGCATCTCGCTTAGAGATGGAAGCTGTCAAACATTTAGGGCTTCCGCGAATTGATTTAAATGCACGTGCTTATTCTTTTCATAGTGAAACAAGTGTTCCTTTAGAGTCAAGTAAACGCCGATTAGAAAACTCACTTACACGTGGTTTTGATGACAAATTATCTCAATGGGGAAATGTGTTCCCACCAGAAGTCATCGATCAAGTCAGCCAAGGTTTTGATCAAACCGTCAGTGATGGATTAAATAAAGTACCCAATAATTTAGATGTCACCATTAAAGATCATGATGTGAGAACATCTGTTTCTATGGTCATGCCACTTTATACAGGTGGAAAAATCAGTAGTGCCAAACAAATTGCCAGTATTCAATCCAAGCGTTCTGACATCAGTGAGAAACAGCAACAAGATTCTCAGCGTTTTGAAATGATTCAGACCTATTTTAATGTGCAATTGCAGCAACAATTATTAAGCACCAGTTTATTTAATCTAAATGCAATGCAACAACATTATGACAATGCATTAAAGTTAGAAAAGCAGGGTTTTATAAATAAAGGACAACGCATGCAATTTGAAGTTGCTCGTAATAATGCGCAACGTACCTATCAAAATGCACAATCGAATCTACAAGCGAGTCAGTTTAGTTTACAAAATTTATTGCAAACTAAAGCGCCATTAAATCTCAGCACTCCCCTATTCGTAAATACAGATCAAAATCATTCATTAGATAAGCTACTTGCAAACTACGACCAAAATTCAAGCCTCATCAAAAAACTGCAAATGGACACACAGCTAGCCAATGAAAATGTCCGAATTCAGCAAGCAGCTAAAAAGCCAAGTGTCTTTGCTTTTGGTGAATATGGTTTAGATGAGAAAGAAAATTGGATCATTGGCGTTATGGCAAAATACAATTTATTCTCTGGTGTCGATAAAAATAAAAACGTACATGCAGCAGAACTAAAACGTTATGCGGCAGAACTCATGACAGAACGTACCAAGCAAGAAATTGAAAATGTGCTGTACAAATCCTATAGCGAATTGAATGCTTCGCAAACCAGCCACCAACTATTGACACAAAACACCAAAGCAGCACAAGAGAATCTACGTATTCAACAACTTTCCTTTAAGGAAGGTATGGGAACTGCAACTCAAGTCATCGATGCACAAAATGCATTGAATGCATTGAGAAGTGAAATGGCAATCAATGCATATAAATATATTTTATCTTTAGCAACCCTATTACAAAGCTATGGCTCGATTGACGAGTTCAAGCTCTATGTTAATCAACCACGTACTGATTTTATCCGTTAATTGGAGACATTTATGAGCCAAAATCAATCATCATCCAATTCAAAACGCGATACAGATAACGTGGCAAAAGCGGATGAAACGCAAACGACTAACGTCGTAAATGAGCAAGCATCTTCAACAGAACAAATTGACACTAACAAGACTGCTACACCATCAAATACTCAGGAACCACCAGCGCAACCACCCCAGAAAGGTAAAGCTAAAATTATTGGTCTAATTATTGTATTTATTTTGCTTGGCTTAATTGCATATGGTTTATGGAAAGCATATCAACCCCAAGCAGTTGAATTACAAGGACGAGTTGAAGCTGAAACAATAAACATCAGCACCAAAGTACCTAGTCGTATCGAAGAATTTTATGTAACTGAAGGACAAGCCGTAAAAAAAGGGCAAGCGCTTATTCGCTTTGTGAGTCCCGAACTTGAAGCCAAAAAAGAACAAGCCCAAGCCGCCTTGCAAAGTGCAATGGCATTCCAGTCAACCGTTTATCGTGGTTCTCAACAAGAAAATATTGAAACTCTGTATGCCAACTGGCAAGCTTTAAAAACGCAAGCAGAACTTGCAGCAACAACCTATAAACGAGGTGAAAACCTCTATCAACAAGGTGTGATTTCTCGTCAACGTCGTGATGAGATGCTTGCGGCACAAACCTCTGCCCGTGAAACTGCTGAGGCGTCATATCAACAATATGCACGCGCTAAACGTGGTAGCACCGAACAACAGAAATCAACTGCCGATGCAAAAGTCGCCATGGCACAAGCTGCTGTCAAAGAAGCAAATGCATTGACAGAAGAAACCAAGCTCTATTCACCGGTCGACGGTACTGTATCGAAAACCTATGGCAAACCAACAGAGTTAGTCGCAACTGGTGTGCCTGTCGTCAGTATTATTGAAGACCATGAGATGTGGGTCAGTTTAAATGTCCGTGAAGATATGTATGAAAGTGTATATCAAAACAAAACTTTAGATGGTTTCGTACCTGCGCTGAATCAAAAAGTCACATTTAAAGTGAAGAACATTGATGTTGAAGGAGACTTTGCAACCATTAAAACCACACGTCAAACGGGTGGTTATGATATTCGCAGCTTTAAATTCCACTTAGTACCTGAGCAATCTATTCCAGATCTTAAAGTTGGAATGAGCGTACTTTTTAAAATTAAAGAGGCAAAATAACCAATGTTTGCTGCAATGCTTCGAGAGTTGCGTTATTTAAAATGCCATAAAGTAGATGCATTTATGGCAATCATTATGCCTTTATTGATCATCATCTTTTTTACCAGCATGCTTTCGGCTGGAAAAGCTGAGCACTTACCGATTGCCATTGTTGACCAAGATCAAAGCCAATTAAGCCGACAAATCATTCATAACCTCAGTATTAACCCAAGTCTAAGTGTAAAGACTATCAGTTCAAGTCAAGACGAAGTTGAACGTATGATTAATAGTACTCAGGTTTGGGGTTTTGTTTTCATTCCTGAAGGTGCGGAGCAACGACTTGTTCAGGCAAAAAATGCTCAAATTAGTATGGCGTATAACCAATCTTTTTTTACTATTGGCAATACCATTGCTTCAGCAATGCAAAGTAGCACCCTCAATGCCATTGGCGACTATTTAGGTAACAGTTATTTAGCAAATAAAATCCCTTATGCTGAATTCCCTACGCCACATGTCAAAGTCTCGATGCTATATAACCCCAGCATGAGTTATGAGCTATTTTTAGGACCGTTCATTGTTCCTGCAGTACTCCATTTATTGCTGTGTTGTTGTATTGCATTCGCAATCGGGCAAGAATTTAAGCGTCATACCTTTGCAGAATGGCTAGGTTCAACACAGATTGTTTCTCGATTTTTTGGAAAAATTTTGCTTTATGTGCTGATTTTTTGTTTCTGGACATGGTGCTGGATGTTCTGGCTCAGCCAGGTCAAAGGTTATTTTATCGCAGGCTCACTTAGCTTTCTTTTGATCGCTCAGTTTGTGTTTTATTTTGCCTATGCCATGATCAGCAGTAGCGTTATCTTAGCTACCAAAGACCTGCCTAAAAGTTTTGGTTTTATCGCACTATATGGTGGCTCATCCATGAGTTTCGCAGGTGTCACACTCCCCTTAAATAATGCTCCTGCATTTACACAATTATGGTCAATGATTATTCCATTTACCCCTTACGCAAAATTACAAACTGAGCAATGGGTGATTGGAAGCGATGTCATTATTTCAGTTATACCTTTCATTATTCTGCTCGTTTTTGCAGTGATATTTAGCTTATTAAGTCTTCGTTTATTGAGGAAAAATGTTCAGGAGATTCACTCATGAAATCATTTTTCTTTTATTACAAACAAACTTTCAAAAATATTGTGAAAAATAACTCAGTGTTTACCACACTGATTGCCTCTATCCTCATGTATAGCTTTTTCTATCCAACTGCCTATAAAGCGCAAGTTGCAGAAAATATTCCGATCGTGATTGTTGATGAAGAACAAAGTGTTTTAAGCTCTAAAATTATTAGTCAAACTGCTAGTAGCCCCCATATCCAGATACAGGCTGTCACAGGGAACTTCCTTGAAGCAGAACAAATGGTGAAAAACCAAAAAGCTGAAGCGATCTTATTACTTCCAGAAAACCTGAGTCAAAGCCTCAGACGTGGTGAAATGGGAGGGATTGGGCTTTATCTCAGTACAGCATATTTTTTACAAACTAAAGAAGCTGCTACAGGTCTTGCGACCTCGATCGAATATACACTGAAAGAGCATTTGGAAAAATTTGGCGAAGCCTCCCAATTTGAAATTGAGCTGCCAATCCACGATATTCCGTTATTTAATACATTATCTGGATATGGAAGTTATATTTTTCCCGCTGTTGCGAGTTTAATTATTCATCAGACACTGTTATTAGGTCTGGCTATGTTGATTGCGAGCTATCGTGAATCAGGTTGGATCGCAAAACCAATCGAGTTTTGGGCAACTTTTACAGCAATTCTCACAATAGGTTGTCTTGGTTGTTTATATCTCTTCGGTTTTACATTTTGGCTTTATGACTATCCTCATGGTGGAAATTTCTGGGGAACGCTGCTTGCAACGCCAGTTTATGTAAGTTGTATTATCGGTCTAGCGATGCTGGTTGGATCTTTAGTAGATATGCCTGAACGTGTAGGACATTTAATTGTTGTCACCTCAGTTCCTCTTTTCTTATTAACAGGTACTGCTTGGCCACATGCAGCTATGCCTGAATGGATGCAATATTTAGCTTGGATTCTTCCATCTACACATGGTGTTCAAATGTTTGTGCAATTAAATCAGATGGGTGTACCTACAGCAATCGTGATACCTAAACTGATTTATCTAGCAACTCTTGGTGGAATCTTGTTGGCTTGCTCTTATTATCGTTTAGTCATGCTAAAGCCAATAAAAAAGGAAGCTAATTAGCTTCCTTTTTTAACAACTTATCACTTAAGCTTCTGGAGTATCATCTTTAGGTTCTACTAAAGCTTCCTCAGAATTTACTGCATCAAGCTCAGTATTTTCTACTGATTGCTCTATAGTCTCTAACTCTTCGTCTTCTTCTACAGCTTCAATGGATACAACACCAACTAATGTTTCAGCGTCACTCAATCGAATCAGACGAACACCTTGTGCGTTACGACCTGTGGTTGCCACTTCTGCTGCACGTGTACGAACCAAAGTACCACCATCAGAAATCAACATCAGCTCTTTGGTTTCATCAATCGATACAGCACTGATTAATTCACCATTACGCTCACTCGTTTTAATCGCAATAACACCCTTACCACCACGTTTCTTGGTCGGGAAGTCATCCACTGGAGTACGCTTACCATATCCATTTGCACAAGCACATAACACCTCACCCGTTTCAGGAACAACAACAAGTGAAACAATACGGCTTACAACATTAGAATCAGAAGAATCGTCATTATCATCGCTGTCATCATTTTCAACTTCAGCATCTTCTACGTCGATCGTGTTACTTGCAAAACTAACACGCATACCACGTACACCTTTCGCAGTACGTCCCATTGCACGAACATCTGTCTCAGCAAAGCGAATCGCTTTACCTTCATTTGAGAACAACATGATCTGCTGATTACCATCCGTAATCGCAACACCGATCAAGGTATCTTCTTCGTTTAACTCAATAGCACGTAAGCCATTAGAGCGAACATTACTAAACTGTTCTAACTCAACACGTTTAACCGTACCTGATGCCGTAGCCATAAACACATAGTGATTTTCAGGGAACTCCGTCAACGGTAAGATCGCGGTAATCGTTTCATTCGCTTCCAATGGTAACAAGTTCACCATCGGGCGTCCTTTAGCACCACGAGAGGCTTGAGGTACCTCAAACACTCTCAAGCGATAAACTTTACCAACATTTGTAAAGCACAATACTGTCGCGTGGTTAGATGCAACAATCAAATGCTGAATAATGTCATCATCTTTCATTGAGGTTGCTGATTTACCACGACCACCACGACGTTGAGCTTGATAATCCGAAAGTGGTTGAGTTTTTGCATAACCTGTTTGAGAAACAGTGAGTACCACTTGTTCTTCAGGGATTAAGTCTTCACGACAGAAATCAACACCAGATTCAACGATTTCTGTACGACGTGCATCACCATACTGTTGCAGGATTAAAGCAAGCTCTTCACGAATTACGTTCATCAATAAATCAAAGTCATTTAAAATCGCCGTTAATTCAGCAATTTGACCTAAAATCTCAGTATATTCAGCGTGCAACTTATCTTGTTCAAGACCCGTCAAACGATGTAAACGTAATTCAAGGATCGCATTCACCTGTGTTGGTGATAAACGATAAATATCTCCTGACAGACCAAATGGACGTGCAGGATCTTCCCCTTCAATTTCATCTGGGCGAACTGAAATAGCGCCAGCTTTTTCTAGAAGTGCGACAACACCACCACCAGCCCATTCACCAGCCTGTAAACGCTCACGTGCTTCACTAGGATTGGCAGAAGTCTTAATGGTTTCAATAATGGCATCAATATTCGCTAATGCAACAGTCAAACCTTCTAAGATATGCCCACGCTCACGTGCTTTGCGAAGCTCATACATGGTTCGGCGTGTCACAACTTCTTGGCGATGACGGATAAATGCCGCAATAATATCTTTAAGATTCATCAATTTTGGCTGACCATTATCTAGGCAGACCATATTGATGCTGAAAGAGTTTTGCAGTTGGGTGTGTAAGAATAAATTATTTACAATGACTTCCGCGTTTTCGCCACGCTTCAAATCAATTGCAATACGCATCCCTTCCTTATCTGACTCATCTCGAAGTTCAGAAATTCCTTCAAGTTTCTTTTCTTTAACCAGTTCAGCTATACGCTCAATCGTTTTTGCTTTATTGACCTGATATGGAATTTCAGTAAAGACGATAGTCGTACGACCCGTTTTCTGATCTTCTTCGAAATGATACTTACCACGGATATGAAGACGACCTTTACCCGTACGATAAGCATCAACAGTACCTGATTTACCGTAAATAATACCGCCAGTTGGGAAGTCAGGACCAGTAATATGCTCCATCAATCCTTCAATAGAAATATTCGGATTATTGGCATAGGCTAAACAAGCATTGACGACCTCAGTCATATTATGCGGCGCCATATTGGTCGCCATACCTACTGCAATACCTGTTGTACCATTGATCAAAAGATTAGGAATACGAGTTGGCATCACTTGCGGAATACGCTCAGAACCGTCGTAGTTATCTTCCCAATCAACCGTGTCTTTTTCTAAGTCGGCCAAAATTTCATGGGTAAGCTTTTGCATGCGGACTTCGGTATAACGCATTGCCGCCGCACTATCGCCATCGACAGAACCAAAGTTACCTTGACCATCAACCAACATGTAACGCAAGCTAAAATTCTGCGCCATACGAACAATGGTTTCATATACCGCACTGTCACCATGAGGGTGATATTTACCAATCACGTCCCCGACAACACGAGCAGACTTTTTGTATGCTTTGTTATAATCATTGCCCAATTCGTGCATCGCAAACAATACACGACGGTGAACAGGTTTTAGACCGTCTCTCACATCTGGCAATGCACGAGATACAATTACGCTCATGGCGTAATCTAGATATGAATGCTTGAGTTCGTCCTCAATGGCAATCGGTCTGATTTCCGATACGCTCATGCATACTCCTTGTTTACAGGTCGATGGTTCCACCTGTTTTTATGTCTTCAATCTTGCAAAAATTTAATCCAAAAACTTGAACTAAAATTAAAAAATATAGCGAAAAATTATAGCATAAATGACAGGTTAACTGGGAGTTTGCTAATCTGAAAATAGCATTTTTTTACAATAAAAAATTTATTAGAATTAATAAGTTAAAAATCTAGTTTTCCATTTTTCAGTGAACAGAATAAAAGGTTACTTTTTAATCAAAATAAAGGCATTTTTAATAAAATCTTCAATCCAGTTTTTTAAAATCAGCGGTATAAATAGGCATATTCTCTTTGAAAGAAAATTAAGTCTAGCTCCAAGGACTTTGCTGTTAGCTCAAAGATCATGCTGTGCATTTGACCTCGATGATGCGTTTGATGGTTAAATAGGTGTGCCAATATCTCAATCAAAGGCTCAGTATAAATTTGACCTCGACGGACATAAGCAATGGTTTGATGGAATGAAACTTCATCATGTTCATGAATAAAATTTATCAGACTTTGATCATGTTCAATTCGAGCATTCTCTAATTGGGCGAGTTGATTATAAAGAATTTCATCCAAAGTATATGTTGATGCAACAACACCTTTGATACGCTCAAACCAAAGTATATCTCCTACCAACACATGATTTGCCGTTTGCATAAGGGATTTAAAATAAACTTTACAATCTTGATTTAATTGCTCCTCTGTTAAGCCGATGAGCGTAGAAAATAACTTTTGATTTGCCCACTGATTATAATGAGCCAGCATCAGAAAATAGGTCTTAAAAGTATAATTCATCGGTAATGCTCTCATTTATTTATTCTTATTTTTAACATAAAAAAACACCCCTTTCGGGGCGTTCTTCAACTTTATTCAGAGCGAATTAAAGTTTAGATACCAATTCAGGTACAACAGTGTTCAAGTCGCCCACTAACCAGTAGTCAGCAACGCTGTTGATTGGTGCTTCTTCGTCTTTGTTGATTGCAACAATAACTTTAGAATCTTTCATACCTGCCAAGTGCTGAATCGCACCAGAGATACCAACAGCAATATACAAGTCAGGTGCAACAATTTTACCTGTTTGACCTACTTGGAAGTCGTTTGGTACAAAGCCAGCATCTACAGCAGCACGTGAAGCACCTTGAGCAGCACCAAGCTTATCAGCTAATGGGTCAAGTACTTTATGGTAGTTTTCACCAGAACCTACACCACGACCACCAGAAACAACGATACGCGCAGCAGTTAATTCTGGGCGATCAAGTTTCACGATTTCTTCACTTACAAACTTAGAAATACCAGCATCTTTCACCTCAGCAACAGCTTCGACTACAGCAGAACCGCCTTCAGCAGCTACAGCATCAAATGCTGTACCACGAACTGTACCTACGATAATCGCTTCATCTGATTGAACAGTTGCAATCGCGTTACCAGCATAGATAGGACGCTTGAAAGTATTTGCAGATTCAACAGCAATGATGTCTGAAATCATGCTTACGTCAAGAAGTGCAGCAACACGTGGAAGAATGTTCTTACCAGTTGTTGTAGAAGCAGCTAATACGTATTTGTAACCGCCTTTTGCGATGTCAGCAACCAAGCTAGCAACGTTTTCAGCCAATTGGTTTGCATAAGCAGCATTGTCAGCAAGTAATACTTTGCTCACACCAGCAACTTTAGCAGCAGCATCAGCAACTGCCTGAGCGCCAGAACCAGCTACTAATACAGTAATATCACCACCGATTTTTTGAGCTGCCGCAACAACGTTTAAAGTTGCACCGTTAAGTGTCTGGTTGTTGTGATCAGCGATAACTAAAATACTCATGATTGTATCCTTCTGTATTAGATCACTTTCGCTTCGTTTTTCAATTTTTCAACAAGTTCGTCTACAGACTTCACTTGTACGCCAGCTTTACGTTCAGCAGGTGCTTCAACTTTAACAGTTTTAAGTTTAGTACCAGTTGCAACGCCGTAGTCAGCAGGAGATTTAGTATCAAGCGGCTTCTTACGAGCTTTCATAATGTTTGGAAGAGCAGCATAACGTGGCTCATTCAAACGTAAGTCAGCTGTGATGATTGCAGGAAGTGCAAGCTCAACAGTTTGTAAACCACCATCGATTTCACGAGTAACTTGTACTTTACCGCCGTCAACTTTAACTTCAGATGCGAAAGTACCTTGGCCAGCACCTAGTAAAGCACCAAGCATTTGACCTACTTGGTTAGAGTCATCATCAATTGCTTGTTTACCAAGAAGAATAAGTTCTGGTTTTTCAGCATCAACAACGCCTTTTAGAATTTTAGCAACTTCTAAAGCGCCAACTTCGTCAGCAGTTTCAACTAAAATACCACGGTCAGCACCTAAAGCCATTGCAGAACGGATTTGTTCTTGCGCGTCTTTAGAACCCACTGAAACAACAACGATTTCTGAAATCGTTCCTTTTTCTTTTAAGCGAACCGCTTCTTCCACTGCGATTTCACAGAATGGGTTGATTGACATCTTAACGTTGGTAAGGTCAACCCCACTATTGTCCGGCTTAACACGAACTTTAACGTTGGCATCAACCACACGTTTTACAGCGACAAGAGCCTTCATGTAATCCTCGGCTGTTCTAAGCAAGTAAATGTAGTGAAGAGCATTCTAACTCTTCGATCGAAACTTTTTAGGTGCTCTATCTTGCAATGTATTTGGCATTTCGGTCAAGTCACAATTTCCCATGTGGCTGTAAAAAAGATGAAATGCTCAGTTCACTAATTTAGAGCACTGAGAAATCAACTCAATTGAGCTATCCGCTCTTATCAATATTACATTTTGATTTTATTAATATTTTTATAAAATTCAACAAGCTAAAATAGATCTTGCAGACAAAAAGCAGATGTTCTGTAACTGATCATTTCGGGCAAATCCAAATACTCAGCACTTTTTGCAAAAAATGGGCAATAAAGTAAGAACATTGTTTAAGTGTGCTCTGTAAAATGAGTTGCCTATTTAACGTCCAATTTTGCAACATAATATATCAGGATTCAGCTTTTTTGTGCCCGAGGATGGCTTTTGTCATATACATTCATCAATTGCTCAAAGTCGAGATGGGTATAGATTTGGGTG
>NZ_DDAH01000159.1:8951-9619 GCF_002333245.1 Acinetobacter sp. UBA2063 | reverse complement strand
ATCGTACAGGTGAGCAACTCTCAATCGTAGAAGTAAAAAAGAAACCTGATGGCACTTATACAGGAACCATTGTCTATCGTTATCCTGTTCCAGGAGGTGGGAATATACTGACCAACTGTGTCAAGTGCCCTGAACCTTTCAAAAATAAACCCATTCTGGGTCTCCAGATTGCCTGGGGGTTAAAAGAAGACCCAAACAACCCAAATCACTATATTGATGGTCGGGTGCTAGAACCTACATCTGGACGAATTTATAAAGGTAAGGCTGTGGTGAGTGGTGAGGGTAAACGCCTGCGCATGCGTGGTTATATGGGAGTGTCTGCACTAGGCCGCACCGTGGTCTGGATTCGTACTGATAGCCCAAATCCTTAATTTTAATTTGACTAAAACCTCGAATTTCAGATTCGAGGTTTTTTATTAGGTAAACTAAACAGGGCACGGTAGATTTTCGTCCTCCTGACCGATTTTTTTCGCGGCAATCAATGCCTGTACTTTTTTGCTTGGTACTTTTTCTTTTCCAAGCGCATCATAGGTATTCACGATATTGGTAACTTCCAGGGCGCTAAGATCAATACCCTCCGCCGATAAGAATACTGAAATCACATGATGATCAACGCCTGCAGCAGCAAGATCATGGATTGCCTTAATATTTTCTAGACGATACAAATG
>NZ_DDAH01000159.1:0-8787 GCF_002333245.1 Acinetobacter sp. UBA2063 | reverse complement strand
TTTAATTCCATAACAGTAGCCCTCGCTTGTTATTTTATATACCTACATTGGCATATACCATTAAGCAATAACCGTGCACAAAATGTAAAAGTCTGGGAAAAAATGTAAGTTGAGCGATGAAATGCAATTGCTTCTGTGGTTTTTATTTAAGAATAGAAACCTATGTTGTAATTTTGTCTAAACTATCAGCCTATTGACTCAATTTGATTTGAAAATGACAGAGTTTAGCTCAATAAAATTGTTAAAACTCATACGGGGTCTTAAAGACAGGCGGTATCAGTTGGCGTATGATCAAGTCATTACGAGTCTTGCCAACAAGACCATCAAAAAGACATGACCAAAGACAAGGAATACTGATGAACATTGCGGCACAACCTCCTGTACAGGCAGATCAAACCATTTATTTAAAAGATTATCAAAAACCCGCTTTTCTGGTTGAGTCGATTCATTTGGACATTCAGGTCTATGATGATCACACCATTGTTGATTCAACATTGGTCATGAAACGTCAGGCAGCGGGTGAGCTGGTATTGTTGGGTCGTGATCTGGAGTTACAATCCATTCAAATGAATGGACAGTTGTTGAATGCCGATCAATATCAGCTGGACAGTGAGCAGTTGGTGATCACCGATGCACCAGATCAGGTCATTGTGCAAACCAAAGTGATTATTCATCCTGAATCAAATACCCAGCTTGAGGGGTTGTATAAGGCGGGTGGCTTATTTGTCACCCAGAATGAGCCTGAGGGCTTCCGTAAAATTACATTCTATCCAGACCGTCCAGATGTGTTGGCAGAATTTACCACCCGTGTTGAAGCTGACAAAAAATATCCAGTATTACTTGCAAATGGTAACTTATTGGAAACAGGTGAAGTGGGAGAGGACCGCCATTTTGCCATCTGGCAAGACCCGACCAAGAAGCCAAGCTATTTATTTGCCTGTGTGATTGGTGATTTAGCGGTACTGAAAGATCGCTATACCACGTCTGAGGGACGTGATGTTGCTCTGGAAATTTATGCGATTGAAAAAGATATTCCAAAATGCCATATCGCGATGGAAGCACTAAAGCATTCAATGCGCTGGGACGAAGAACACTATGGTCGCCCGTATGATCTCGATAACTACATGATTGTGGCAGTGAGCCAGTTCAATATGGGTGCAATGGAAAATAAAGGTTTAAATATCTTTAATACGTCTTGTGTGCTTGCTGATGAGGAATACACCACTGATGCAGCCATTATGCGAGTGCAGTCGGTGATTGCCCATGAATATTTTCATAACTGGACAGGCAACCGGATTACCTGCCGTGACTGGTTCCAGTTGTGTCTAAAGGAAGGTTTGACAGTTTTCCGTGATCAGTCTTTCTCTGAGGATTTACAGTCGGCAGCAGTTCAGCGTATTGATGATGTAGCGGTGTTGAAGTCACATCAATTTCCTGAAGATGCAGGTCCATTGTCGCATCCACCACGTCCAGATCATTTTGTTGAAATCAATAATTTCTATACTGCAACGGTTTATGAGAAAGGTGCGGAAATTAACCGCATGATGGCGACTTTGCTGGGCAAGGAAAAATACCGTAAAGGAACAGATGAATATTTCCATCGCCATGATGGTCAAGCGGTGACGGTGGAAGACTGGGTTGCTGCATTAAGCGCAGGGTCAGGTGTTGATTTGTCTAATTTCCTCACATGGTATAACCAGCCTGGCACACCAAAGTTAGAAGCTCAAGGTGAATATGATGCGGCTGCACAGACCTATCGTCTCAGCTTCAAACAAAGCCTAAAAGCACACCCTAAATATCCAGACTTAAAGGCGGTTCCAATTCCTGTGGCTCTAGCTTTGTTCAATGCCCATACGGGTGAACAATATACCCTGCACAGCCCTGATCTCTTCGTCAATGATGTCAAGGATGGGATGTATCTATTTGATCAGGATGAAGCGAGTATTGAATTTACAGGCATAACTGAGCAACCTGTTGCTTCGTTATTACGTAATTTCTCTGCACCTGTGAATTTAGTCTTTGATTATTCCAATGATGATCTTGCATTTTTGATTCAGCACGAAACCAATGGCTTTAACCAATGGCAAGCGACACAAACTTTATTGGAACGTATTCTTTTAGAAGACCATAAGGTGGATACCTATATTCAGGCAATTAAAAATACCTTGCCTGACTTAGTAAATAAAGATCCGTTATTGGCATCACGTTTATTTGATGTACCAAGTGAAAACTACTTGGGTAGCCGTATTGATCAGGATTATGAACCTGCACTTATTCATGAGAAACGTGAAGCAGTGCTAGATAGGTTGGCTCGTGAGTTGGGTTCATTCTGGAAAGAGACTTATTTGGCCTTAGATCCAGACCAGCAAAAAGAGTTCTCTTTGGCAATGGGCGTGCGTTCATTGAAAAATATCACCTTGAATATGTTGGCGCGTCAAGGTGATGAATCTGTATTCGATTTGGCTTATACCCAATATCAACAAACAGGCAATATGTCTGAACGTTTAGGAGCATTACGCGTTTTGGTCTGGAATGATGCACCACAAGCGCAAGATGCACTTGCAGATTTCTATAAGCGTTTTAAAGATGAAGCCTTGTCTTTAGATCAATGGTTTAGCATCCAAGCATCGAATCCATCTGCGACAGCGGAAACGATTGAGTATCTGACTAAGCACGCCGATTATGATTTGGGAACACCGAACCGTATCCGTGCAGTGAGTGGTGGACTAGCTGCAAATCCAGTCAATACGTGGAGCTTTGGTGTTGATCATTTCATTGAGCTTGCCGCGTATTTGGATGAGAAAAATCCAATTTTAGGTTCACGTTTATTACAAGTATTGTCTCGTTGGTATACTTTAGCCGAACCACAACGTAGTCAGGTGCAACAGGCGCTTAAGGCGTTGCAGCCTAAAGTGAAATCGAAAAATGTATCTGAAACCTTGAGCAGTATGCTAAACATTGAATAACACATTGTTTTTGTCAGAAAGGATGCTGTCTCAGCATCCTTTTTTACATGTTCTGGATTATCATTAGTTCACAGAAAGGATACTCATATTGTGGTGATATATGGCTTTGCGTCGCAAAACACCAGCGGATCGGTTGTTTTATGCCATTTTAGGGTTGTCGTTGGCCCTTGTTGCGGTCATCTATTGTGCGGTAAATCAGCCCAGTAGCCATTTACGCTTTGAAGTCAAAGAACGCCAAAAAATTTCGGTATTTGACGGGGAGCGATTAATATTACAGGATGTGGATTCAGTTGCAATTTCAGCAGCAGGTGGGCAGAACCGAATACAGCTAAACGCAAATGACTTTACTGAAGACCCCCATTTTGTTGCAACCTATCCTGAGATGCAGCAATTTTTTATCAAGCAGAGCCAAATTTATCAACTGATGAGCCAGCATCAGCAGATATTTTTGCAGTCAGGCGATCATTCAAGCTCAACGCCATATCCTGTCAATATTCAGCCTAAACGAACACTTCGGGATTTACCTTTTGAGTTCTGGTTTCAGCTTGCTGTCAGTTCGATTGGGTTTTTACTCGGCTGTTGGATTTGGGCATTGCGTCCCAATGAAATCGCCCCGCGTGTTTTTGCCTTACTCAATGCGGCCTATCCAGTATTCGCCTTTTCCGCAGCCATCTATAGCACCCGTGATCTGGCTTTAAATGCCGAATTATTTCGGGTACTGGTCGCAATCAATACGGGTGGTGCATTGCTATATGGCTGTGCATTAATCAGTCTATTCCTGGTGTACCCAAAGCAGTTGATCAGAACCCAATGGTTGTGGGCAATACCGATATTTTTCTCTGGTTGGTGGTTGCTCGATACCTTATTTCTATTACCTGAACCAAGCATGGGGGGAGACTTACCCGTTACCTTACAAATGCTGAGCGCAATTTTATGTATGGTTTGGCAATGGCGGGCAAACCGACATGATCCACGGGCAAAAGTGGCATTGCGCTGGTTTGCCTTATGGATTCTGGTTAGTAGCGGCGCATTTGTATTTTTGGTTCAGAGCACCCAGCTACTTGATATTCAGCTGAATATGTCACAAGCCTATTCGTTCGGTTTCTTCCTGTTTGTGACCATTGGTATTGCGATTGGCTTAAAACGCTATCAGTTATTTAGTCTGGACCGTTGGGCATTCGGAATTCTGTACTGGCTGGCAGGAGCGATTTTACTGGTGTTGCTGGATGCCTTTCTGGTGATGATGTTAAGCCCACTTATGTCACTCAGTCTGGCTATCCTGATCTGTGGTCTGATTTGGCTGCCTGTCCGTGGCTGGCTACAGGCACGGCTGTTACAACGTAAAAAATTATCCGACAGCGAACTGTTTGAGCGAATCTTGCAGGTCAGCTTTGCGGTGAATGAGCAGGAACGCCAGTTACAGTGGAAAGCCTTGTTGAATGACCTGTTTCAGCCATTAAACCTTGAAATAAGTGAACACGAAAATAATAGCCAAATTGAAGATAATGGACTGGTGATGTATACCCCACAGGTGGCAGGACTGGCAGCGATGCGTCTCAGCTATCCGCAGCAAGGCCGCCGTTTGTTTAATGCCTATGACCAGCAACTGGTTCAGAATTTATTACCGTTTTTAGCTCAGGCAGTCGAGAGTCGGGTTGCCTATGACAATGGTGTGCGTGAGGAAAGACACCGTATCGCCCGCGACTTGCACGATGACCTGGGGGCAAAACTATTATCAGGTCTGTATCAGAACGATGTGGATCAAGCCAAGCAGGCCATTCGTCAGGCGATTGCTGAAATGCGTACCATCGTCAATGGTCTGTTGGGTACGGGTGTTGAGTTAAATATGGTTTTGTAGGAGTTTGAGCATGAGGTTGTGACCCGCCTGCAAAGTTGTGGGGTAGAACTGAATTGGCAACAAAATCTTGGAGATGTACCCATCACCTTAAGTTATGCACAATACAGGCATTATATTTCTGTGCTTCGGGAAATCATCAGTAATATAATGAAGTATGCCAATGCCCAGAGTGTAATCATTGAGATTAGCTTGGTTGATTCACAACTGGTTTCTGTCATTTGTGATGATGGTAATGGTTTTGATGGTGAAACTAATCAGTCTGAGGGGAATGGGCTTAAAAACCTGAGGGAACGTGCAACTGAACTTTCAGCAACCTTGCATTTCCAAAGTCTGCCAGAGGTAAAAGGTTCAAGGGTTGAGTTGATCTTCCCATTATAGCGACTTTGGCAAAAAGCAATGGATGGTCAATATATAAATGGGTATAAACATGATTCGAACGGCATTGATTTTAGAAGATATACTGGAAGTCAATGCATGGATCAAACAGATGTTACTTGAAACCTTTGCAGGCATTCGTATCCAGCAGGTTTATAGTGTAAAGGAAGCAAAGCAGTCATTATTGTCACAACATTATGATCTGGCCTTGATTGATCTTTCCTTGCCTGATGGAAAGGGAACAGAGGTGATTGACTGGCTGGCACAACATTCTGTCAATACCCTGAGTGTGGTGGTAACAATTTTTGAAGATGACCAATATCTGTTTGAGGCCATTTGTCATGGTGCAAAAGGGTACTTGCTGAAAGACCTTGAACCCACTATATTTCAGCAGCATTTGAAAAACCTGATTGCTGGAATCCATGCCTTTTCCCCAAGCATGACGCAGAAACTACTCAATTATGTCAAAACACATGAACAGCTTAAGCAGCAAAAGCAACAGGCCATACAGTCGCTGACTTTAACCAATCGGGAAAAACAGGTGCTTGTTTATATTGCCAAGGGGCATCAGGTGGCTGAAATCGCCTACGAATTAAAATTATCTGGCCATACCATAAATGGCTATATCAAGACAATTTATCAGAAATTGCATATCTCCTCCCGTGCTGAAGCGGCACTGCTGGCACAGCAATATGGTTTAATTTGAGAGGTTTTGTTCTGCTAGGGCTTTCTTCTCTAGCCATGTCACGACATCTTCATTTTTGACACGGTCATAAATATCTTCAACTGAAATGCTTAAACCAATTGAGTTCAGTGTAATGTGATCTCCCAAATAGTAGAAATGAGATTGCCAGTTTTGACTACGACATACTACTTCAATCTCGGCAATACCCTGTTCAATCAGGATATATTCCTGTAGGGTCGGAATCTGTAGATACTTTTCACGTTTGATCACACGGTCAATCTGGCGCGAGGATTTAGACAATACCTCAACAATAATGGTCGGTGTTTCTGTAAAAACACTGTCATCTGCTAAATCTGAACAATCAACCAGTACATCAGGATAGAAATAACAGCTATCTACTTTAACTTTCATATCTCCGCTATAAGGCTGGCAGGTTTTTCCCTTTAAGTGTTGGTGTAATGCAGAGGAAATGTTGAGGGTAATTCTGTTATGCGCCGCTTTTGCCCCAGCCATTGCATAGACTTCGCCATGAATATATTCATGTTTAATATCAGTTAGCAATTCGCCATCAAGATAATCCTGTTCACTGACTGAAAGTGGGTAGGCATGATGAGGTGACATGGCAATAACTCATAATGATATAAATACAGCCTATACCTTAGCGTGTATGAAGAAGTATCACAACTCATTGAATATTCACATTGTAAACAAGTTTTTGAAGTCAAAATAGATTTTAGGCTATCCCCCCCTGAACTGGGGATACGCAGAAAACCCTAAAAACGTTACTGTCATCACGAAAGGGATGAAATAACGAATGGGGTTCGTATGTTAAAAAAAGTTTATTGAGTGCTTGTATTGCTGCCAGTGTTTTACTTACAGCATGTCATGATGACGATGATCAGCACAGTAATACATCTCCAACACCGACCACAACCTACAGTAATTTAGCTGGAACAGCAGCTGTTGGGGCAGCGATTAAAAATGCCAGTGTCACAGCGAGTTGTAAAGATGGCACTGGGTTTAAAAATGAGGTTAAAACCAATGAACAGGGGGAATGGTCAGGCCAGGTGGATAGCACTAAACTACCTTGTGCATTGGAAGTGAAAGCATCAGATACCCAAACCTTGCATGGTTACGCTGCAAAAGCGGGTAATGTCAATATCACGCCATTTACTGATCTTGCTCTGGCTTTGGCAAGCTCACAAACGCCAAGTGACTGGTTTAAAACCTATCAACCGATTTTAGAAACCACACTTAAAACTGCGGTAGATAATTTAACTAAACAACTCAGAGCAGATGGTTATGTATTACCAGAAAACTTTGACCTATTAACAACTAAATTTGCAATTGATGATGCATTTGATAAGGCTCTGGATGCTTTTGCGGCATCATTGGCTGCCAATCAAGCAACAATTAAAGACTACGCTGCCCTGATTGAGAAAGTAAAAGCAGGAGATGTGGCAGCAGTTCCTGATTTCGTTCCTGTAACTCCTGCCCCAGTAACAGAAACCTGTGCCAGCAAGAAACTACCTGTAGGCAAACTCAGTGATTTGACGAGCTATAGCGGTGATTACAGTGATAAAGGTACAGTGGTCTTGAATCTGGATGCAGCGACAGGAAAAGTTATTGCAAAAGGCACAACTGCAACCATTGCAGAAGTTTGCGGTGCAAACGTTCAGCAAAATGGGACAAATTATTATGTAATTACTGACAAGGGATATGTGACCCTATTTAAAGAGAATGCAGGTAAATATTCTGCGGAAAGTGCAGATTTTACAGGTTTTTATGGTGAAAAGACCACAGCCTCTCCACAACTTTGTGAATCAAATGGTGCGGATGATAAGCTTGGCTTTAAGAATGCCCCGCATGATTTCTGTAGCTTTAGTAAGGTGAGTTCGGTTGTAATTAAATCACCTGATATTTATACATTTTTTAATGCTGATAAAAAAGAAAATGTAAAAATCACGGTTGAAAATACAGTCGTAAAAACTGTTCAGGTTGAAAATAATCAATATGCGTGGGCATGTGGTGTGGGAACAAATCCTGCCTGTAATGGTGTTACCGTAAAAGATGGACAGATCAATTCAAAACCTGCAAAAAGCTTCTATTTTAATAATACTGTATTAAAAGCAGTCAGTGGGACAACGCAAGATCTAACAGTTAAAAATAATAGTCTGTTGATGCATTTATAACAGTCAGTCGACTACACCAACACCTGCTACAAGCTGTGCAAATAGTACCAATCAATGGGGTTGTATCACCATTACTGGATTAGCTTCGCCATTGATATTCGAACATAACTCAACTGTATGGGCGACACCAAGAGTTGGGCAGTTTAACGCATCTAATCAAACTGTAAATGTACAGTTCGCCCATAAAGCAAATCCACCACTAGAGGATGGTATAACGATTACCAAAGCTAATGCGAGTGCTACTTATATCTCATTTGTACTAGGTTCAATAACTTGGTATCAATGTGGAACATATGCTTCGGAAACTTCTGTATGCCCTGGATTAAGTTTGGACACAGCAAACCGTACATTAACATTTAAAGATGTAAAACTTTCTCAACAAGCTGATCCAACGAAAATATTAACTGCTAATGGTATACTGAAATTTTAAAAATTCACTCTAATCTTAGCTGGGGCATCTATTGATGCCCTTTTTTATTTGACAATTAATATTGTCAAAAATGATATAAAAGCGATTTAAAAAAATGGATAGCTGAAATGGAAATAAAAACAATCACATTACCGACACGTCAAATTGAAGTTGAAGTGTATGCACCTGCATCAAGCTCCGAAAAAGCACCAGCCATATTACTGCTGCATGAGTTATTCGGCATTCTCGATGTTTACCGTGAAGATGCCCAAGACTTGGCTGATCGGGGCTATTTGGTTTAT
>NZ_DDAH01000052.1:0-9593 GCF_002333245.1 Acinetobacter sp. UBA2063 | reverse complement strand
TTTCTTGGCATGATCTGTTAGAAAGTACACATGCGCTTTTTTTAAGATGTCATTGGCTTCCTTGAGCTGTTTGACTTCTTTCTCTAATTCCACGATCCGCTGTTGTTCTGGTGAAAGTTGACGTTTGCTTGAACCTGCCGGATTGGTTTCACGAATCCATTTATCTAATGTTGAATAACCCACACCTAATTTCTGGGCGATTGCAGCTACAGACTCGTGTGAGTTTGAAAGTGCATAATCAATCGCTTGCTGTTTAAATTCGGGACTAAAACGTTTAGCCATTTCTTGAATCTCCAAAGATTAAAGTTACGTTATCTTTAGAGGGACGTGCTGTCCATTATTTTGTCTAGGATCATAGTTTTAAGCCTAAAGCATTTACTACACGATTAATCGCATCAAAACATGGCGCTGAATCCTGACGTAGGGCTTTGTAGAGTGCCTCACGCCCGGTAATCCCTCCTAAAAATAACCGCATTAAATAATGCGGTTAAAATTCTAAAAGATTGATAATCAGCTACTATTAAGCAATCATCTCTGCATATTTTTCCTTGAACATTCTATGACGCTGAATGAGATGTTCAGACAAATATCGAGAATCCTGATCAATACCTAGGAAACGTCCTGATCCCCAGGTATATAACCATGGTAAGCCGATAAAGCTGACATCTGGATCCATCGTGATACCGCGATCATGTTTTGGATAACCACTAGCTTCAAATATATCCAGATCAATCCACGAGTAATCCGGTCTAAAACCGATACACCAAATGATTGAGGTAATATTTTCTTCAGCTAAGTTAACTTCTGTTTGTTCTGCTTTGGGTTGCCAAACTGGCGTATAGACACTGGCAGGCTCAGCCGTTTCAATCGCATTTTGCTCAATATAGGCATCAATTGAAGCATTAATACGGTTGTAAGTGGCATCTGCATTATCCAGGTTTTGTACCAGATTTGGCTGGAATTTAAGTGAACCATTCTCGTAATCAGAAAAACGTCCGAATAATTGCATACCTTCCAGTGCAAATTTACGTAGATCGATATCCCGACCACCATCACGACCAGTTACATAATGGTTGGTACTATTACGTACTTCTTCACTATAGCGATGGTCCTTAACATTGGTTTCGTAATAGCCCATATCGAACAGCCATTTCACCACATCCTTGTCACGATAAAAACGTGCACAACGTGGTGCATCACCAATAGACAGATAGACTTTTTTACCTGCTAAATGTAGATCCTCCGCAATCTGTGCGCCTGACTGACCAGACCCGACAACCAGTACATTCCCTTCGGGCAGTTGCGCAGGATTAAGGTACTGCTCGGAATGAATGGTATAGAACTGTTGGGGTAATTCAGAGCTGAGTTTTGGGTAAATTGGCGTGTGATAACCACCGGCTGCCACCACCACCTGATTGGCTGTGGTTTTACCTTGGCTGGTTTGAATCTCAAAATGTTGCTCTGCAATTTTATGCACCTGTTGTACCGTAATATTAAGCACCGCAGGTGGATTGAGCTTCTCAATAAAACCATCCAGATAGTCGACAATTTCATCCCGCTTCATAAAACCATCCGGTTCATTGCCGTGGTAGGGATGGTCAGGCAATAAACACTGCCAGTTTGGCGTGACCAAAGTAAAATTGTCCCAACGTTTTTTACGCCAGCTATGGGTTAGACAGTCTTCTTTTTCCAAGACTACATGATCGATATTAGCCTGTTTAAGATAATGGCTGACTGAAAGACCAGCCTGCCCGCCACCGACAATAACGACATCATAATGTGATTTTAAGTGTGTTGACTGAAACATGATGATTTCCTCTAGTCGATGTTATAAATGTCAGTAATCTCAATCGTATCTTCAGGCTTCAAGGAGAATGACTCTGCCTGTTCCTGAATACGGTTGAGCGTATCCATCGCTGAACTACAGGCAAAACCATAACGCGCACGTACTCGTTCTGAAGCAGCATGTAGGGCTTGATCAGCCTGGTTTAAAAATTCCTGCCCAGCCCATTGCTGACCTTTCTGAAAATATTCATAAACAATGGTGCTTGGTGAATAGAAATTACTGCTTTGACCATTTGGCCATTTCACCGTGAAATTTACGCTTGGCATAAGCTGAGCTCCCGTTGTCTAAAATTGTGTTGATATCTTTGAAAATCTTGAATCTGTTCTGCATAGCACAGGCCAGTAAAAAGCTGCTGTTGAAAATCCCAGAATTCAGCTTTTGACCCTTGATTAGAAACAGTGACTTTGCCTGAAGCATTCACCTGTCCAATGACTGCACAATGCAGATCCTGTGCAGCAAACAGTTCAATAATCTCTTCACATTCTTCATCGTCAGCAGTCAGTAAGAAGCCATAGCTTGGGAAGATTTGTAGCCAGTGCTGCCATTCAACATCTTTCGGTTTCGCAATCTGATCAAGCTGAATAACTGCACCACAGCCGGAGGCTTCCAGCAACATCAATAGGCTGCCAAGAATGCCGGCATTGCTGATATCACGTGCTGCATAAACCAATCCCTGTTCGGCTAGTTGCGGAAGGATTTCGAGCTCTGCCTGTAACTGGTCACCATCCACACCTTCAAAGCATTTCCAGTAAGTGGTATTTGGATGGAACTTACCTTTCAGGTTTAGCACCAACAATATGTTTTGCTGTGGTTGCACATGCATGACTGATAAAAGTTGTTTTGCCTCACCCTGAATGGCAACTGAAAGTCCTGGCTGAAAATTGGGATCAATATGGGTATGTCCACCCACCAATGGCACGCCATAGTGCTGACAAGCCGCCTGCATTCCCTGAACCAAAGCTTGTGCTTGCTCAGCACTTCGATGCCAGAAGCTGTTGACAACAGAGGTAGCTCGGCCTCCCATCGCTGCAATATCACTGATATTGGCCATGACCGCTGACCAGCCAGCAAAATAGGGATGATATTCGACGAAGCTGGGAATCATGCCTTCACAGGCATGTAGCATATAGCCATGTTCTGTTGCAATTGCAGCGGTATCATCTCCCGGCAGAACATAGAGATCTGCTATCTTTTCAATGTTTGGCTGGGCGATTTTAATCCCTTTCCCAATATTCATTTTGGCCTGCATCGCTGGTATCTGTCTGAGGTAGCCGAGCAGCCGTTCAAGTTCTGACTGATTCATTTATACCTCCTGCAGTGTATAGGACTGCTGCATGTAAGCCTGACTGATATTGCTCAATGGGTAATCTGCAAGATCTGCCTGCATCAGCACATGTGGAATATTGGCAACCTGAATGTTTTTCTCGCTATGCCAGTGCAGCTTCTGGAAATACGCTTCATTTTGTTGCTGTACCGTCGCGAGAAAACGCTGGCATCCCAGATTTTTTGCAGTTGAAACCGCCGCATTGATTAAGGCTTTGCCAATAGCGCGATGGTGACGATATAAGGGATCAACACAGAGTCGGCCACCCCACCAGGTCTGTTTACCTTCAGGGAAAATCCGGACTGCACCAATGACCCGATCCGGTTCACCAAACATCTGACCAATGGCTACAATACCGAATGCTTTGAAATCGTATTCATCCCGGTCTTCTTTCAGGATCTGCTGTTCATCACGAAAGGTTGCTTCACGAAGACGGTAATACTGGCGACGTTCCCAATCTTCGCTGACAATTTTGATCACGATATCCGCGCTGATAAATTCATCAGCCAGATAATGCTTGAGTTGCTGGTTAACTGCCTGCAACCATGGGTTTTGTGAAAGATCATCATCTAAATACATAGCGATCTCTCCTATTCATAAGCTTTGAGTGATGAGCAGGCACCACATTTGGCACATCCCGCCTGGGTGTCTTCAGACTTCAATTTATGCTGTTTCAGCTGTGCACCGATTTCTGGATAGAGCGCCTGCATAAACTCTGGTTCTGGTTTTGAATGATGCTCCAGTGGCGTGCCATGAATCGGCACAAATGGAACGACAAATGGATAGACGCCGATTTCAGTCAATTGGGCCGTCATTTCAAGAATTTCTTCTTTTGTATCTCCAAGTCCAGCCAGAATATAGGTACTGACCTGACCGCGGCCAAATACCTCGACTGCAGCCTTAAAAGCAGCAAAATATTTATCCAGTGAGACCTCAGCTTTGCCCGGCATGATCTTGTGTCGTACCCGATCACTGACGGCTTCCAAGTGCATCCCGATGGATACAGCTCCTGCATTTTTTAACTTTGCAAACCAGCTAAAATCATCAGGTGGTTCACATTGCACCTGAATCGGTAAATCGACTGCTGCACGAATGGCAGTGACTGAATCAAATAAAATCTCGGCACCACGGTCAGGCGTGTTTGGTGTTCCAGTCGTCAGGATCATTTGAGTAATCCCATCTAGCTCAACTGCGGCTTTAGCCACTTCTGCCAGCTGTTCAGGACGTTTGCGGATTAATGTCCGGCCATCTTGTAAAGACTGATCAATCGAACAGAACTGGCAAGCCGTTGACTTGTCATTCATACGAATACAGTGCTGCAAAACAGTGGTTGCCAGAACATTATGACTATGCAGGGTAGCAATCTGTTCATAAGTAATACCATCTGCGGTTTTCAGCTCATAAAACTTTGGACGTTTCGGTGCAGTTAGCGTAGCTACCGGTATCTTGTTCTTAAAGATAATTACGTTGTCCGATTCTTTGTCCTGCTGTGCGGTATAAGGAGAATTCTGGGCTGTAAGATTCAGCACGGGAATCATCATGGTCTGTCCATTCAGACTCAGGGCTTTATGGTCGCTTGGCCCAGCTCCACCTTTACGGGCCAGACCAACCTCACCTTCCCATTTCAGGCCATTGCATTGCAAGTCACTGAGTAATTCAACTGCTAACATGGCTACACTCCTTACACTTGATATTTAATTCATTTTCAAATTTAACTTCTACGCTTTACTCAGTTGCTCTTCTGTTAGCACGGTAAAGTTGCTGATTTTTTCTTGTGTTGTTGATTGAGATTCTGGATATTCATGTAAAACCTGGGTTTTGCGACGATCAATCAACAGGCTCAGTAATTCAGGGCGACTGTAATGTCCAACGGAATCCATCATGCGCTTGCGTTTATCGATCAAGCTAAAGTCCAAATCAGCAATCACATAGCCCTCACCTTCCGTTAAAGGTGCAGCTAAAAATTTGCCTTCAGGTGAAACAATCGCAGTAAAGCAGCCACCTGAGATTGGACCTTTTTCACAGCCGGTGTCCTGCATAATCTGTTGTTGCTGTTCCGGTGTCAGCCATGCGGTGGCATTCACCACAAAACAACCTGATTCCAGCGCATGATGCTGAATGGTTGCTGATATCTGGTCGGCAAAAACTTGTCCGACCAATGATCCAGGGAACATAGCCGCATGGATCTGTTCGCCATCAGCCATAAGCGCAAAACGTGCCAATGGGTTGTAATGCTCCCAACAAGCCAATGAACCAATTCGTCCAACAGCCGAATCAATCGCACATAAACCACTGCCATCACCCTGCCCCCAAACCATACGTTCATGATAGGTCGGCGTAATTTTGCGACGATGCTGAATGATGCTGCCATCCGTATCAAATAGCAGTTGGGCGTTATAAATTGTGCCCCCCACACGTTCGTTGACCCCAATTGAAACCACCATTTGCGCCGCACGGCATGCCGCACCAATTAGGTCAGTAGCCTCTGAAGGTACAACTACAGATTCATGCAAAAGCTTGAGATGCTCTTTACCCATCGCAAACGGAGGCTGAACAAAGGAAAAATAAGGGTAATAAGGCACCACAGTCTCAGGAAAAACTGCAAATTGCACACCTTGCTGTCCCAACTCAGTAATCAGGTCACAGACCTTTTTTACGGTACCTGCCTGACTATAAAGAACTGGACTACACTGTACGGCTGCAGCTTTTACGATTCTACTCATGGTTTACTCCCTTATTTTTCCAAGATTTGAATTACACTGTCCAAGTATCGATAATTAATGCATTGTCACGACGCATGAGCAGTTTAAGATCCATCACATCTAATGGATTGATGGCACGAATACCAGGAATGAGTGCTTTTTCAGTCTGACCATATAGCGCCTGAAGAGCAAAACGGCAGGCATAGACTTCACCACCTTCTTCCATGAATGCTTTGATCTGATTATTGACTGCCAGATGTCCTGGAAATGCTTCAGCGCCTAAAGTCGGGAAACCACGTTGTACCCCTAATTGCACACCTGGACCGTATAGCAGGATTTTGGTTTCGAAGCCTTTACGTAATAAGCGTTTAGCCTGTAACACATTAACCAAACCAATCGAACCTTCAAAAGCCACTGTATGGAATGTTACTAATGCTTTTTCGCCGGGCTGTGCTTTGACATCCTCAAATACCTTTTCTTCATAGTCGACCAGGAAGTCGCCATCTTTATATTGTTCGATATCTACTTTTGGCATAATGCGCTCCGATAAGATGAGTTAAACAACCTTGATTGGTTTGTCTTAGTTATTGCATAAGCTGTGCCAAGTTAAGAAAATTGCTATAATGTATTTTTTAAATCATTGTTTTTATTTGATAATCATGTTTTTCTCTGTTTAATGGTGTTCAGATAAAAACTTTTTACAATTATGAAATTTCGTATTACTATGATTTTTCATAGCTATATCTACGAAATTTCATATCATGGCAGCTGACTTTATTTCTGGTTGGGCAAATTCTGAAGATTCTTTAAGACCTTTAACTTTTGAGCATGCCGCGCAGGCATTAATGGTGATTGATCCGAAAGAGAATCGTTTTATTGATTTCAATATTGCGGCGGCCCGTATGCTACGTTACGAACGCCATGAATTACTGAATAAATCGGTCACTTCAATTTTTGGTCACTTTACCCAACTACCCTATCTGATTGCTTTTACCGAGGAAACGCTGAATAAAGGTCAGGCCTGGAATAATGAAATTTATGCCTTTGACTGGAACGGAGAGAAAATCCAGCTGGATGTACAAGCGACCCATTTGCCCTATCAACAACATGACTATATGATCTGGTCGCTTGTTGATGTCAAAGATCTAGAGCTACGCCAATTTAATAAAAATGCAGACAAAGCCATACGTTCTGGCTTAATGGAATGGCAAGCACTACAAGAACTGTTTATTGATTCAGACACTGGTAAACATTTGCTACTTAGTGCTGTTGGCGATGGAATTTATAGTATTAATCATCAAGGGTTATGCACCTTTATTAATCCAGTCGGTGCCAGAATGCTTGGGCTGAAACCCGAAGATGTTATTGGCAAGAATATTCATCAGATTCACCACCATACCCATGAAGATGGTCGTCATTATCCTGTTGAGCAATGCCCAATTTATGCTGCGGTACATGATGGTGTGGTACATGAGGGTATTCAAGAAATATTTTGGCGGGTAGATGGTAGTTATTTCCCAGTTGAATTTACCAGTACGCCTGTGATCCGTGATAGTAAGATTATTGGTGCAGTGGTGGTATTCCGCGACATTTCCGAACGATTAAATACTGAAGCCAAACTTACCCAGGCCTTAAATGAACTGCAAAACCTTAAAAGCCGCCTAGAACAACAAAATGAATATTTGCAGGAAGAAATCCTGCAGGACAACCAGTATCATGAGATTGTCGGGAATAGCAGCTCTATCCGAGAAATTATTGAAAAGATCAAGGTTGTTGCTCAAACAGATGCAAACGTAATGGTTTATGGCGAGTCAGGTACAGGTAAGGAATTGATTGCCCGTGCGATTCATCAGTCCAGCCACCGTAAGCAGCAACCCTTAATTCGGGTGAACTGTGCCGCTATTCCAGCCGAGCTATTTGAAAGTGAATTTTTTGGCCATGTCAAAGGCGCATTTACTGGAGCGGTTCGTGATCGTGCAGGACGCTTTGAACTAGCAGATCAAGGAACATTATTCCTGGATGAAATTGGTGAACTTCCACTAGAACTACAAAGTAAGTTACTTCGTGTATTGCAGGAAGGTACCTTTGAACGAGTTGGTGAGGAGCGGACTCGCAAAGTGAATGTGCGGATTATTGCCGCGACCAATCGCAATCTTAAAGAAGAAGTCAAACAAAAGCATTTTCGTGAGGATCTCTATTTTCGCCTGAATGTATTTCCAATTTTCTCGCCTGCACTACGTGAACGTAAAGAAGACATTCCTCTTCTGGTCAGCCATTTTAGCAAGCTGATCTGTGAACAGCGTAAAGTACCCTACCTTTCTTTTAGCCAGAAACATATCCAAGAATTGCAACGTTATAACTGGCCCGGCAATATCCGTGAATTACAGAATGTATTGGAACGTGCCATGATTACTGCTCGTCATGGTGCTGTGTCATTCCAGTATTTATTGGAACAGGATCAGCCTGTTTCTCAGACAAAGGAAACTAATGTAATCGCTAAGCATAGGACCCCAGATATTCTTACACTTGATGATCTTAAACAATTAGAAATTGAAAACCTAAAACGTGCTGTCAAGCATTGTGAAGGAAAAATATTTGGTGAGGATGGTGCTGCTCAATTGCTTGGAATTAATCCGACGACCTTAATTTCAAGATTAAAAAAATTTGGGATTAGCTATTAGTTTTTTACTTAGAGTGAGGATTTTATAAATAATAGATATTGTATCTTGGAGCTTGTAGTGATTAGCTTCCACTATATGCAAATTGTAGAGTTTGTAAGGCTTTGTTGCACAAAGATTTCATAACTATATGATTTTAAAAGTTTTGATTATTTTTTGATCCAAAATTAAATTTATTTAAATCAGATGCTTACATATTTATGCAACAAAGCCCTGTTTTTATGAGCTCCTTCGCAATTCCACGGTAGCCTTTTTGCTGTTCATCCCATTGTTGGTCATGGGTTTCTAAGGTACTAAGTGTCACATTTTCAGGCATCAATGAGCCATCTGCTGCTTTTAATGTGCCATCGGCTTGGCGCTGCATCAATGTATTACCCACATAGATGCTTTGCCCAGCATTTACATCATTGGCTTGCAGTTCAATATTTTTGCCTGCATTGATATCGACATTTTTGCCAGCGATGAGTTGCGTTTGCGCAACTTCTTGGTCGATATAACCTGTTTGACTGTTTTTATAGGTTGCGAAGTTTGTATTTGAAGATGTACTGCTTTGGCTTGTTTCATTTAGTGCAGAGTTTAAAGTCACGTCACCATTTTTAGCTTGGATTTGAATTGTTTCACTAGCGTCAGCTTTCAAATGTGCTGCTGTGATATCACCTTGCTCAGTATTGAGTACAATATTTCCACCTGCATTGATTTGGTTCGCAATTGACTGACTAGATTTCGAAATGTCATTGCGCTCTGTACTCCGTGCCAATATGCCTCCTGATTTAGCAGACATAGCGACATCAGTTGCTTTCAAATCCTCGCCATTCTCAAGTTTTATACCGTGCTGTGCATTCAGTACAATATCACCTTGTTTACTTGCAAGATCGACAGCTTTGCCAGCAATTTGATTTGCCTTTAACTCAACCGTGCCTTGACTGTGAATAGAAGTACCTTGATCAGCTTGGGTAGTGGAATAGTGAACCGTACCGGGTTTGTCGGAGACTTTTTTATTTAAGTTAGGCCACCTGACCTAACGGATTAATCTTATCATAGTA
>NZ_DDAH01000186.1:0-3216 GCF_002333245.1 Acinetobacter sp. UBA2063 | reverse complement strand
AAGATAAGATATAACTCATTGAGATGTGTCATAGTATTCGTCGTTAGAAAACAATTATTGTGACATTATTTCAATGAGTTATCTATTTTTGTCGTGTACAGAGGATAATTATTTAAAAAACCTTAGGTTTACTCAAAAGGCTAAAGAGAATGAAACAAAACAAAATTATCAAAAACCTGCACAAAATGATTGTAAACAAGCAAAAAAACTATTTATTAAGAAGCAAAAAACAAAAAAATACATAGGTTTTTTTATCTTAGCTATCTTCATCATACTTATGATTTTAGGATTTCTAATAAAACCAAAGGAAGCAGAATCTAGACATTCTTATGATGAAGATATTGTGAGTGAACCTAGCCAAACATCTGACAATTCCCTAGATTCAGAGCTAATAAATTCTGAAAGTACAGAAGAATTTAATATACAACTGGCTAATAGTACTCCTGTCATTGAAACCAATCTTACAACTGCATCACAAAAAGAGCTTATTACTTATGATGAAAGATTATTAAAAATGGCTATCCAACAATTATTTTCTACTTATGAAGAAAATGGAATGATAGGTTTAGTTTCAGACATTCAAGAATGTTATGAACAGAATGAAAATATAAAATATTGTTTTTATTTAGATTATTCAACAAGAATTTTTGAATTTCATATGTCTGAATCAATGAATACTTCACCTTATGAGTTTTTTAATGATGAGACATTCCACTCAAGAATATTTACGAATTATTACTCTAAAATTCAGGTAGATGATGTTGATTTGGTTAATCAACAGTTATTATTTGATGCTGAAAAAATCAATGAACTTCTACCAGAAGCCGCAAACAAAAGATTTACTCAGTAATAAGCTCTGTTACTTATTTGAGCCAAATAACGTCTGGGTATGGGAAAAATGGTGATTTTTGTGTCATAGAACCTAATAAATAGTTAAATAACTGTATAATTTAGCTAAATTATACTTTTTTTAGTGGGCGTTATGGCAAGTTGGAAATATTTAACAGATCAAGAAAAGCGAGCGCATGAACTTTATGAGAAAAGGACTGCTTTAGACTTGTTTTTCTTATATCTGAAAATTCAGGTTTTTGTATCAGTAATAATGATTTTTCCTCGTTCCACCGTTGTACGGTGGAATGCCAAACCGGTTGACATCATACCATTTTTCACAATCAACCTACATGATGCCGTTTACATATCCCCTCGCTCATCAACGCATACACTTGCGCTAAATCTGCCCTGTTGAACGCTGCCAATAACTGCGTATGCAGATTTAAAATATTCTGATCGCCTCGCATGGCAGGCCCCGTCTGCATTTGCTGCGGATTATTATGGGTGGCTTTTTCCGCTGTTTCTAATATGAGTGGATATAACAAACTAAAATCAACCTGTTCAGCATCGACAATTTGCTGTGCCATGTCATAACAATAATTACTGAAATTACATGCAAACACTGCCGCCAGATGCAGGGTCTGACGCTGCTTGGAACTGTATTGATAAACTTGGCTACTTAGGCTATTTGCCAATTGTGTTAAAGCTTCCAAGTCTTGCTGCTCAGTTGCTTCCACAAACAATGGCGTTTCCAGCCAGTTCACTTCACGCTCAAAGCTAAAGGTTTGCAGTGGATAAAATACACCTGCCCGCGAATGTGTGTGCTCAATGACTGCTAGGCTGGTACTACCAGAGGTATGAACGATCAAATTTTGTGGTAAATATCCAGTAATTGAATAAATGACTTGGGAAATGGCCTGATCACTTACTGCAACAATTACTAGATCAACCTGTGGATCAAGCTGGCAGGGACTGTCGATTGCCTGTGCATCAAGCTGCTGCGCCAACTTTTGCGCATGGGCCAGCTTAGGGCTAAAGACCTGTACAATCTGATGTTGGTTCTGTAATGCCAACGCCAAATGGGTTGCCACACGCCCAGAACCAATCATGGTGATTTTCATAGCAGTTCTCTATCAGGAAATTTGCTCAAGCATAGCAAAATGAAATACAAGAAATAAAATCGAGCTATGGATAGCTCGATTTTATGCAGAAATCTCAATCAACCCGTTTAAAAGTTAAAAAAGACCTGTTAATTAAACACATTATTCAAGTAAACCACACGCTCAACCGTACGCTTGATGAAACATTGCGTATATTGCATATCCTGATTCTGCTGACGCATTGCATCATTCCAGTACCGTGCCTGCTTTTGATAGGTTTCCATATCTTTTTCAGCAATATCATGGACACTCTTTTGCGATAAGACTTTACAGTCCACATCCCGTTTTTCAAACCAGTCGGACTGGTCTTGCTGCAACTGTGCTTTTTGCTCAGGCGTAAATTGATCCCAGGCTTGATTTAAACGCTCAACCTGTTTGGCTTTTTCAGCATCTAACTCTTTTTTACGCACATCCATAGCTTTTTGTGCCAAGTCAGTTTGAGCAGACTCATTGGCATGATACTCTTGTTGATATGCTGCCCCTTCTTTTTCAATCCGCTGATTTTCCTTTAAATAAGCAACATACTGCACCGCCCTTGTGGCCATAAACACCACACCCTCAATCACAGAGTTCTGACTTGGGATATTAAAGACCAAACCATCTTTATCCGTTTTGGTGAGGTCATACAAGAACTCGCCTTTTAATTGGTCATCTTCAAGACTGAGCGGATATTCGTTATCAGAAAAATGATCATTCAGGGTATATGGCTTACAACTCTCTTCACACTCCCCATCACCCTGATATTTTTGTTCTTCAAAATAGGCATTTTCTGCACGTTTCTGTAAGCCTTTCGGGAAAGAAATCACCAACTGGCTTTCGCAGTTTAATTTGGTTGTTGATGCTTCCCCACTCTCAGCCTCTAAAGTACGCACATTGGTAATTTCAAACTTGAGTCCCTTGTTGATTTTATCAAGAATGTCATAGTCAGACTGGTAGTCACTTTGTCTTAAACTACGGTCAATCTGTTTTAAATATTCTTTTTTCAACGCCGCCTGAATATGGTTGAGATTTTCCTGATTGGTACAGCTCCACTCGGAAGCAGCCGTTGCGGTGTCTTCGGCTTTCTCAGTTGGCTTTAATTTATTACAACCCACCAATAACATTGTCGTTGTCAAAGTTGTAAATATAAAAAACCTGTTCATTTAGAATCACCCTCTTGTCTTGTTTTTTTCTGGCGTATTCTACTCAATTTAAAAGCATATTTTCGAGTTTTTTCTTTATTTTA
>NZ_DDAH01000036.1:3607-3734 GCF_002333245.1 Acinetobacter sp. UBA2063 | reverse complement strand
TTTGGTTGAAACTAAGATGCATTGCATCAAATTATTAGGAGATAAACTCAGTGCAAGGAGTTTTGATAGCCAAGTGAATGAGATCCATGCACGTGTAGCAGTCCTTAACAGATTTACGGAATTAGGT
>NZ_DDAH01000036.1:0-3457 GCF_002333245.1 Acinetobacter sp. UBA2063 | reverse complement strand
AACAGATTTACGGAATTAGGTCGACCACTTACCCAAGTTACGCCTTAAATTTGGCTCAATTAGGGGCGCTTTGCATTTCAAATCTTTGTGCAACAAAGCCGAGAAAATATGTAAAAAACTAAATATTGAACTTACTCCCCATGGATTGAGGAGATCATATAAAACGTTAGCTATTTGGGCAAAAATCAATGAAGGATCTTTAGCACAGATATCAGGTCATAAACCAAGTGCATTAGTTGAAAGGCACTACATCGTACGACCTATGGATATGCTACAAGAAACACTACAAGAATATGAGGATTGGATTTTACAACAAGTGCGAAATGGCATTAATTGAAATACCTCGACACGGCCTAATGCCAGTCAGTTAAGAAATTGACTGGTATTCTCTTGGGTATTTCTGCGGTTTTCCCTTCACAACCCTAGGGCAACTTCTCGCTCTTCTCTCAGGTAAAATGTATTTCTTGGCTTTTCCAGTAAATTTTCAAAATGCTTGGGTAAATTACCTGCTGAATCCAATGAAGTGAATCTTTAAATATTCAGAATACTAATGGATGCAATATGAAAGCTGATTCTCAGAGGACTAGCTTTTGCCCGTTGAGCCATATATTTCATTTGATACTTTGGATGAAGTACAAGATTATGCAGCAAATTGGCTGTGGCATTACAATCATGAAAGACCACACCAGGCCAACAAAGGAAGGCCTCCTCTAATGGCTGCTTAACCTCTACTCTTAACTTCGGTTATTTATGGGAGGATTACCTAGTTTGTATCTTAATTTGCTTAAACTGCCTTGGTTAAAATCATTTTTACTTTCTAAACCTCTTAATTTTAAGGAAAAAGAGTATATAGTTACTTTATCAGCACAATATACTCCATTAATTCTTATTACCAATTAACATTTACTCGGCGATTTGGTGCTAAACATTCCACAGTTGAAGTAGATTTGGTTTGACCTTCACACTCTTTATAAATTCGGGTTGTTCCATTGGCATCGACTTTAATGTAATTCGGATCAATCCCCAGTTGAGCTAGCAAATAAGCCACGGTATTCGCACGCTGTGCAGATAAAACCTGGTTATAGTTAAAGTTACCCAATTTATCGGCATAACCCGTCACAGTAACCCGCTGGCTGCCGGACTGCTTAATGGCCTCTGCAATTTCTTCCACGCGGCTAAAGTCACGGTTAATCGCAGACTCATCATAACGGTCAAAGGCGAATAGTACGCTAGCTTGTGCAACTTGGGCATTCAGTCCTCCAACAACCAATGCATTTTTATCTACAGGTTGATTGTTGGCACCATATTGCGCCAAGCCCTGACAGGCTTCACCCTTCCAATAATATGCCTTGGCCAAGTAGTCTTTATCAAAGTCGATACGTAACTGGCAGCGTTTGTATTGCTGGGTTTCAGGCACACGGATATCCAATACATAGTTCCATTCACGAACCCCAAACACGCCTTCGCTAAAATGTGGATGGCCCAAAATATAACGAATTTGGTCTTTGGTTAAGCCATTTTCCAGACGCAGTACCTGATCATATTCATAACGGTGAACTTGATCTAGGTAACTTTTTTTCACTTCTGGAAAAGAAACGGACTCATCAGCCATCTGTAAATTAATCTGCTCTTTTGCATGTGTTAGACCACTCAACACACCAGTTAAAAATACACAGCTTACAATTGTTTTTAATAAAGTTTTCATTGTCATCTCAATTCTTGATTAAATTTAAAAAACAAGTGGGAAAGAGCCACCATGCTCTTTCCCCACCATGCATTAATCAATTACACCACTGATACCAACACGTACACTTGGATCACCTGATGAACCGGCAGCAACACCACCAGTCAATGACCAGCGACCGTTATCCGCAGTTTTACGTAAAGTCAAACCAATTGCATTTTCACCGCCATGATAGGCAGCACCTGCCGCATAAGTGTATTTACCTGGAATGTACGGTGCATTTTCTAATGCCATTGCCGCAGCAATACCTGCATTGGCTTTTTTCTCAACATCATCAATACGTTGATTTGTTGAGTAGAATGCTTGTTGTAACTGATCACCCAAATTTGTAATACGGTTACCCAATGCCTGATCGGCCTGATTTAGCGCACCTAATGCATCACCGACATTGTTATAAGAACCACCATTGACTTGATAATTTGGCGCATCAAAACTTTGCGTGATGTTGTTATAGCCAGCACCGCCGCCTAGGTATTGAGACAACTGCCCCATATTCACAGCATCGCTGTTTTGCACGCCATTGCTGACATTACTCACTACTTTACTGCCTGCATCAATACCGGAAGCGGTCACAGATGGACCATTTTTAATGCTCAAGCCACTGCTATCAACAGTGGTATTGCCAGCAACCACCTTATCAGTCGTTACAGTACCTGCATTAATATCCTTCGCTGTAACACTGTTCAGCGTAATATCATCAGCTGTTGACACCGTATAATTAGTACTGCCATCTGCATTTGAATTGCTCACAACTTTGATATTGCTGCCTTCAGTCACAGTCGATTTAGATTGAACTGCGGTTTTGTTTACTGCTGCAATAGCATCGTTAATATTGCTTTGACCTGTACCACCAATATTACTGAGATTTCCATTGGTGTCATAAGCACCAGCACCCATCATGTCGTGAATTTGACCACCATTCACAGCATCTTGAGAATCGGCAGTAATTTTACCGTCAGCAACATTGGTCACTTTTTGTTTGCCCGCATCGATACCATTTTTGGTTACGCTTGGACCACCCGCAATCGTTAAACCATTATTATCAATTTTGGTGTCTCCGGTCGTTACACTACCAGCTGCACCCAAATCAATATCTTTGTTTAAATCGACAGTAATGTTATTGCCCTGATTTGAAACTGTGACATTGCCATCTTTATTACTGAAATCAACAGTATCGTTTGGCTTCACATTGTTTGCTGTACCGCCATTGGTGCTAACATTCCAGCCTTTATTGGCATTATTAGCCACTTGATTGACTGATTTGATTGCATCATCAATAGTACTTTCACCAGTACCACCAATATTCGACATGCTGAGCAGGCCACCGTTATTGGCTGCATTACCGCCTAAAATAGATGCGACATTACTTTGCGCCCGGTTCAGCTGCTCTTCAGTCGCTGCGCGGCCTTGAGATGCAAAATCACCACTTCCAAGTGTCTTATTACTCAAACCAGTCAATGTACCTTTCACTGAATCTAGCACCAGTGTGTTAGTGCCTTTTACAGTCAATTTACCTGCTTCAAGACTACTGCTGCTCAAGGTATTTCCAGTTGCATTCATTTCAGCTACAAATAAACCCGTATTACTTAATGATGCAGATTTTTTTCCATCCTTGTCTTGTGTAATTATGCCTGTTGCACTCAGAATAGATGTATTACCTAATATATCTGTCGATGTCACCCTGTCAAATACCACATCTTTCTTCGTTGCTAC
>NZ_DDAH01000061.1:0-2895 GCF_002333245.1 Acinetobacter sp. UBA2063 | reverse complement strand
AATTCTTTTATCGTATTTCCATGTCTTAGCAACATCACCATATCGCAATGATTTATTAGAAAAGGTACATTCTTTAGTCATATCTATTATAACTTCTTGCCCCTTACTTTGTGATTCTTCACCCCATTCATAACCACAAATCATTAATCCGTTTTTATCATTAAAACCTGCGAAAATTGAATTTGCTAAATTTAGACTTTTTCCCATTTTATCTTCTCTGATACTTTTAAGATTCAAATCATCACATATATTTCATATATGTCAATCATTTATATTTATTGGATTAGTGATATAATTGCATCAACGGTTTTAATGAGGCTCTAGGTATCGCAATATTTGTAACAAAAAATATATTTCATATAAATCATTTATATGGAAAGTTTTTTATAGATATTAAAATACACTTAACATAAAATCTCTTATGCGAATCACTCTTCCTCACATTTCTTACATTCCAGCATCGCCCCTAACTTTTCCCTACGCCCTTGTTCCGTCAACACCCAAGGGCGATTTTGCCAAGGTGGATCATGGCGTACATGCTGCCCATGCCCACAGGTAAGCTCTGCTACCCAATGATTCTCTTTATCCAGATGAAATCCAACAATGGCCTGTTGCATTTACTTATTCACCCAAACTTTCGAGTTTAGAATTTTCCAAACCTTTTAAGAAACGATGGCATAGATTATGAATCGCCACCAAATCATTGGGCTCAATACCCAAAGAGCAGGCGAGTTTAAAAGGAATCAGGGTAATTTCCTCTTTTGCCGAAAGCGCTTTTTCCAGCAAAATGACTTTTTTCATGCGTTCATCTTCTTTAACCGCAACACGCTTTAAAAACTGCTTTTCTTCCAGTTTTTTAATAATCGGCGTTAAGGTTCCCGAATCAAAAAAAGTCTTTTGTCCGATTTCAGACAAGGTTACGTTGTCTTTTTCATACAACGCCAGCAACACAATAAACTGCGGATAGGTCAGGTCATATTCCTGAAGCAATGGACGATATTGACGAATCATGGCATTGGTGGCGGAGTACATGGCAAAACAGACTTGATTTTCCAAGTAGGCAATCTCAGTCATGATCCTGTCCTTAACCTGCAATAACTATAAAATAGTATAAATTGAAAAACGCAAAAAGTATATTGCGTATAATTAACTTGCGCACAATATAATTGTGTGCAATATTATTTTGGCGTAGCTGAATTAATCAACCAAGCTACTTTGGGAATGACACAAGTTTTATTGTAGAGAGAATTCTTATGGCCAAGATTTATGATTTTCAGGCTGAACTTTTAGAGGGTGAGCAAAAGGACCTCGCAGACTATCAAGGCAAAGTGCTCCTGGTGGTGAATACTGCAAGCCAGTGTGGTTTAACCCCACAGTTTGAGGGCCTGGAAAAACTATATCAGGACTATCAACAGCAGGGCTTGGTGATTTTGGGCTTTCCATGTAACCAGTTTGCCAATCAGGACCCATCCAGCAATGAGGAAATCGGCAGCTTCTGTCAGCGCAACTATGGCGTGTCATTCCCCATGTTTGCCAAGGTTGATGTCAATGGACCAACTGCCCATCCGCTTTATCAGTATTTAACCTCAGAGGCCAAAGGTCTTTTGGGAAGCAGTATAAAGTGGAATTTCACCAAGTTTTTGATCAATCAAAAAGGTGAGGTGGTGAAACGTTATGCGCCAATCACCAAACCAGAAAAAATTGCCAAGGATATTCAACGTTTATTGTCATAAGGCAATATTCGCATGTTGGGAAATGTATCTGGCTGGAACTCAAATGAGTCAAACATTTCCCAAACCTGCCCATAATTGAAAAAGAAAGATGATAATGTTATAGATAATTGAATAAAATAGATTTTTTATTATTTAATATTTACATAACTTGTTCAGCCATAAGCAGAAAACTTGGTTATACTTTTCGCTAAGATTAAAAATACGAGCGTCAGGTTATGCGTGTACTTGTGGTGATGGACCCAATTGAAACTGTGAATCTCAAGAAAGATTCAACCATGGCAATGCTATGGGCGGCAAGCCGTCGTGGACATGAGCTGGGTTATGCACTGCAACAGGATTTATATATCGAACAAGGCAAGGCATTCGGTCTGATCTCACCATTAAAGGTGTTTGAAGACTACAGCCATTATTATGAGCTGGGCGAGAAACAAAAAGAGTCACTTGCTACTTATGATGTGGTGCTGATGCGTAAAGACCCACCATTCGACATGAACTTTGTCTACACCACCTACATTTTGGAACAGGCGGAGCGTGAGGGTGCATGGATCATCAATAAACCCCAGTCATTACGTGACTGTAATGAAAAGCTGTTTGCGACCCAGTTTCCAGAACTTCAAGTTCCGACCTTGGTGACATCACAACAAAGCCTGATTCGTGAGTTTATCAAGGCGCATGGTGATGTCATCGTGAAACCTCTGGATGGCATGGGGGGCATGGGAATTTTCCGCCTGTATCAGGACGGTGTGAACATTGGTTCGACTCTGGAAATGCTGACGGAAATGGGAACACGTCCAATCATGGTGCAACGTTATATCCCTGAAATTGTCGAAGGCGATAAACGTATCCTGATGGTCAATGGTGAGCCAGTTCCTTATTGTCTGGCGCGCATTCCACAAAATGGTGAGGTGCGTGGCAATCTGGCGGCAGGTGGTTTGGGGCAGGCGCGTCCACTGACTGACAATGACAAAATGATTGCTGCAAAGGTTGGACCTTTCCTGCGTGAAAAGGGTCTGGTGTTTGTCGGTCTGGATGTGATTGGAAATTATGTCACTGAAATTAATGTCACCAGTCCAACCTGTATTCGGGATATTGATGCCCAGTTTGGCACCTCAATTGCCGATGACTTGTTTACTGTGCTTGAGGCTGGACGACAGAACTAGAC
>NZ_DDAH01000192.1:0-4001 GCF_002333245.1 Acinetobacter sp. UBA2063 | reverse complement strand
TGAAATTATAATTTTATTTTAAAAAATAAACACCCTGCAACTCAGGGTGTTTAGTTATCATAATTTTAGCCTTGAAAATATCTTAAATCCAGACGCGCATCATAGACATGCGTGGTTGGACCTGTCATCCAGACCACATCACCCTCACGCCAGGCAATATGTAGCTTACCGCCTGCAAGCTGAACCTCAACCTCATTGGCAAGCAAGCCACGGCGCATACCACTGACCGCAGCCGCGCAAGCCCCTGTACCACAGGCCAAGGTCTCACCCACACCACGTTCATATACACGCAAACGGATATGCTTTTCATCAATGATTTGCATAAAACCCGCATTTACACGTGCAGGAAAACGTGCGTGTGATTCTACTTGTGGGCCGATACGCTCAACATCAGCAGTTAATACATCAGGTACAATAGTCACCGCATGTGGGTTGCCCATATTCACCACATCAATATTGATGCTTTTATTATCTGCAAGTTCCAGTTGATATAAGCCCTCAGCATCTTCATGTTCCTGAGTAATAAATGGGATTTCTTCAGGAAGAAATTTTGGCGGTCCCATATTGACCCGAACCCAACCATTTGCACCTAACTCTGGCTCAACAATCCCAGCCTTGGTCTGCACACGAATTTTGGTTTTGGTGGTCAATTGACGCTCATGCACAAAACGGGCGAAGCAACGTACCCCATTACCACACTGTTCCACCTCTGAACCATCAGCATTAAAAATTCGATATTTAAAATCAACATCTGGAAAATCAGGTGGCTCAACAATCAGCAGTTGATCAAAACCCACGCCAAAATGACGATCTGCCAAACGCTGAATAGTAACCGCATCTAAATAAGCGCGCTGCGTGATCAGGTCAACAACCATAAAATCATTGCCCAGACCATGCATTTTGGTAAATTCTAAATACATCTTAATTTACTCCTTAGGCAACAAACACTCTTTTTCCCAAAGTGATTCTATGCTTTCACGCTCACGAATTACATAGGCCTGATCACCATTGACCATGACTTCGGCAGCGCGACCACGGGTATTGTAGTTTGAACTCATGACAAAACCGTAGGCACCTGCGCCCAATACAGCGAGAACATCATTTTCCTGCAATGCCAAATCACGCTCTTTACCGAGAAAATCGCCAGTTTCACAGATTGCACCAACCAGGTCCCAGGTTTTGACTTCAACATTAGGATTTGGATTCACCGACTGAATATCCATCCATGCTTCATATAAAGCGGGGCGAATTAAGTCATTCATCGCTGCATCAATGATGGCAAAGTTACGGTGATTGGTTGGTTTAAGTAAATCCACCCTGGTGAGTAATACACCTGCATTGGCAGAAATACTACGCCCTGGCTCCATATAGACTTTTAAGCCCAGTTTTTCCAAAGCTGGACGCATCGCATTGGCATATTCCTCAACGCTTGGTGGTGTTTCATCTTTATAACAAACCCCCAAACCACCACCAATATCAATATGTTTGAGGTTGATACCCAAGCCTTTCAACTGCTCAATCATTAAAATGACCCGATCCAGCGCATCAACAAATGGTTTGGTCTCAGTCAATTGCGAACCGATGTGGCAGTCAATCCCGACAATCTCCAGATTCGGCAGTGAAGCTGCATATTGATAGGTCTCATTCACTGTATCACTTGGAATACCAAACTTGTTTTCCTTTAAGCCTGTTGAAATATAAGGATGGGTTTTCGCATCCACATCTGGATTAACACGTAAGGAAATTGGGGCTTTTTTACCAAGTTTCGCCGCTACTTTCTGGATACGATCCAGCTCGGCATGCGACTCCACATTAAAACAGGCAATACCTACGGTCAAAGCTTTTTCAATATCCGCTTCGGATTTACCTAAACCAGAGAACACAATTTTTGCTGGATCTCCACCAGCCGCAAGCACACGCGCTAATTCTCCACCCGTCACAATATCAAAACCAGCACCTAATTTTGCCAGAACATTCAACACTGCAATATTTGAGTTTGACTTCACTGCAAAACAGATTTGATGATCAATAAAATCAAAGGCACGGTGCATATCCAGATAATGCTTCTCAAAAGTTGCTTTCGAATAAACATATAAAGGCGTGCCGAATTGCTGTGCGAGCTGGTCCAATGAACATTGCTCAGCGTGCAATACCCCATTAATGCGAGTGAAACTCATGAAGATGTCCTTATTTACAAACTTAAGGTGAGGTGATCTGTGATTGTGTTGCCTGACTTTCAGTATTTACATTAGATGAAGCCTTGGCCTGAGCGGCTTCATTTTTATACAGCAGGTATGTTGCGCGTTTGTCATGGTTTGGGTCCGATGGCAATTGCAACGCCCCTGACTGACCACATGCCGTGAGTAGCATACTGCTCAATAATAAACTGATGGAACAAATGACTTTAAGCATCTGAGCACCTAACTTTTACAATTCGGAGCAGTATAGCGTGATCATTAGATTGGCTAAAGCCTAAAACCATAAAAAACGCCAGCGTTTCGCTGACGTTTTTAGAAAAAGATTCTGCTATTTGCTAGTTTTTCTTTTTATAAAAGATATAACCAATTGCCAAAATAACGAACCAGATTGGGCTGACCTTTAACGATTCCAGCGTGGTTTCATCCAGCGCAAGGAAATAGATGGTTGCAAGGAAGAATAAAATCACCACCCAACAGGTAAACACGCCACCTGGGAGTTTAAAAGTTGATTGTGCATGCAGCTCAGGTCTATTTTTGCGGTAGTTGATATAACTCCACATAATGATAATCCACACACAGATAAACAGGATGGTTGATAAAGTGGTTGCTAGAGTAAATGCTGTCACTTCATCATTGGTTCCCGTCTGTACTTTATAAATGAACTGTACAAATGCACCAATAAAGATACAGATTGATGAGAAAACCAATGCTTTTGAAGGAACGGCAGATTTAGACAATTTACCAAATAATTTTGGTGCCTGTTGATCCGTTGATAAACCAAACAGCATACGGCTGGTTGAGAATACCCCACTGTTCATGGATGACATGACCGAGGACAGCACCACCAGATTCATGATAATTGCAGCAGAGGCAACACCTGCCTGTGAGAAGATATTCACGAATGGGCTGACTTTAGGGTTAATTTGATCCCACGGAGTAACACACATCACCACAAACAATGCCAATACATAGAAAATAATGATACGGATTGGAATTGAGTTAATTGCTTTAGGTAAGTTGCGCTTTGGGTCCTGTGTTTCAGCAGCAGTTGTACCAACCAGTTCCACCCCAACAAAGGCGAAGATGGCAATCTGGAATCCAGCCAGAAAACCATCCAGACCTTTCGGGAACATGCCACCATGCGTCCAGAGATTTGAGACACTTGCAACAGTACCTGATGTGCTAGTGAATCCAGTAAAAATCATCCATAGACCAACGACGATCAACACAATAATCGCGGTGATCTTGACCATTGCAAACCAGAATTCCATTTCACCAAACAGCTTCACAGTGACCAGATTCAGTCCAAGTACAAATAGAATTGCAACCGTACTGATCAGCAATCCACCCATTGGTGTAAAGGATTCCCCCCCATTGAAAAATTCCAGATAGTAGATAATGGCAGACAGATCGGCGATACCAATGGTGACCCAACACAACCAATAGGTCCAGCCCACAAAATAACCCGCCCAGGGACCAATTAAATCAGTGGATAAGTCAATAAAAGATTTATAATTCAGGTTGGATAACAACAGTTCGCCCAATGCTCGCATGACGAAAAACACCATCACACCAATTAGGCCATAAATGAACAGAATGGATGGACCAGCCAAACTAATGGTTTTGCCCGATCCCATAAACAATCCTGTTCCAATTGCTCCACCAATTGCAATCAACTGTAAGTGTCGGTTGGACAAACTACGGTGCAGCCCTCCATTTTCACTGGATGGCTCAAGAAACTCATTTGACATTGTTATATTCAACTCTCAGTTTTTATGTCACAAAATTAGCTTAAAAACTTTA
>NZ_DDAH01000145.1:0-8763 GCF_002333245.1 Acinetobacter sp. UBA2063 | reverse complement strand
GGGCTTTGAAGTGGGCTTTATGACTAACCTAAGAAATATTAAATCTTAACGGCCATTACGGTTACGGCCACGAGGCGCTTTGGTACTTGGACGTGTTGTACCATTGGTCTTGCGACGTGGTTTCTCACTTTCATCCATTTGCCAGATACGTTTAGTCCCAGACTTTTTCTTGTCACCGTCCTTTTTATCACCCTCTTTCTTTTTATGCTGCATTGGCTTGCCACCCGTACCGCCAGGTTTTTTGACATAGGAACGAGAACGGTAGGGCTGATCTTCAGGCAGGTCTTTAAAATCTGGATAAAGCAGCGGTTCAATATCGGTTTGTTCGCCTGGTTGCAAACCCAGACGCACTAAATCAATGGCGCCAATCTTGGTACGAATGAGACGCAAAGTTGGAAAGCCAACCGCCGCTGTCATACGGCGAACCTGACGGTTACGCCCTTCACAAATTTGTAACTCAATCCAGCTGGTCGGGATATTGGCACGGTAGCGTACAGGTGGATCACGATCCCATAACCATTCTGGTTGATCCACTTTAATGGCTTTGGCGGGCAAGGTCATGCCATCTGCCAGTTCTACACCTTTACGCAGCTGTTCAAGCGCTTCCTCAGTGACATCACCATCCACCTGAGCCAGATAAGTCTTGTATTTCTTGTTCGCTGGATTGGTAATGTACTGGTTTAAACCGCCATGATCTGTCAGGAACATCAGTCCTTCAGAATCAAGGTCAAGGCGGCCTGCAAGACGCAAATCAGGATCGTGGATAAAATGGGAAAGCGTGAGATGGGCTTCATCTTCACGGAACTGTGACAGCACGTCAAAAGGTTTGTTAAATACGACAATTTTCATATAAAAATACTACTTTAAGAGTATGGGGTATTTGGTAAATGTATATTTTTATTTTACTGAGAAATGTTATTATTTCTCATATAAATCTAAAAAGATACAAGATTGAATTACACTGAATCAGGAAGTAAAAAATCAAAGTATGCCATAAAAAACAAGGGATACATTAATCGCCAGCTACATGAGGGAGAACCTGTACAATGGGTTATCAGAAGATCGTGGTTCCTGCAGATGGTGACAAAATCACAGTGAATGCAGACCTGTCACTGAATGTTCCAAATCATCCTATCATTCCTTTCATTGAAGGTGATGGTATTGGTGTGGATATTACACCAGCAATGAAAGCAGTTGTAGATGCTGCTGTGCAAAAAGCTTACGGTGGCAAACGTTCGATCGAATGGATGGAAGTTTATTGCGGCGAAAAAGCCGACAGGATTTATGGCACTTATATGCCAGAAGAAACTTTTGAAGCTTTGCGTGAGTTTATTGTTTCAATTAAAGGTCCCTTAACTACACCAGTTGGTGGTGGTATCCGTTCCCTGAATGTCGCGCTGCGTCAGGAATTGGACCTATATGTATGTGTGCGTCCAGTGCGCTGGTTTGAGGGGGTACCATCACCTGTGCAACATCCTGAGTTGACGGATATGGTGATTTTCCGTGAGAACTGGGAAGACATCTATGCTGGGATTGAGTGGAAAGCCGATTCTCCAGAAGCAAAGAAAGTCATTAAGTTCCTGAAAGAAGAAATGGGTGTTACCAAAATTCGTTTCTCTGAGGGCTGTGGTATCGGGATCAAGCCTGTATCCAAAGAAGGTACCCAGCGTTTGGTACGAAAGGCCATTCAATTCGCGATTGATAATGACAAACCCTCTGTGACACTGGTTCACAAAGGCAATATCATGAAATACACCGAAGGGGCGTTCAAGGAGTGGGGTTATGAGCTTGCAGTGGAGCGTTTTGGCGGTCAGCTGATTGATGGTGGGCCGTGGGTAAAAATCAAGAATCCGAAAACGGGTAAGGATATCGTAATCAAGGATGTGATTGCCGATGCATTCCTGCAACAAATCCTGATGCGCCCAGCAGACTACTCTGTCATTGCCACATTGAACTTAAATGGTGATTATATTTCCGATGCGCTTGCGGCAGAGGTCGGTGGTATTGGGATTGCGCCAGGTGCAAACATTGGTGGGGCAATTGCGGTGTATGAAGCCACTCACGGTACAGCACCGAAATATGCAGGTCAGGATAAGGTCAACCCAGGTTCAATCATCCTTTCTGCTGAAATGATGTTGCGTGACATGGGCTGGACAGAGGCCGCTGACCTGATCATCAAGGGCGTGTCAGGGGCGATTGAGGCGAAAACTGTCACTTATGACTTTGAGCGTTTAATGCCAGGTGCGACCTTGTTGCGTTGTTCTGAATTTGGTCAGGCCATTATTGAGCATATGGGCGAGTAAGTTTTTATTTGTCCTATTAAGAGTGGTTTTGGCCACTCTTTTTTAGTTATGCTTTTATCAAACCATTAAGCTTTCAGTTTCTGTTAAAGGTTCAGAGCTGGTTGTGTATCGTAAATTTAAAAAAATCTGTATCTATCATTTATCCACCATGTGTTCAAAATAAATTAAAAATCTTGAGAGTGTTGTGCAATGAAAATGTATCAGGTAGATGCCTTTACCAAACAACTATTTAAGGGCAATCCTGCGGCGGTGATTGTGACCGAGCAATGGCTGGATGACATCCTGATGCAGAATATTGCGCTGGAAAACAAGTTGGTATTGGCGAAGACCCTGTAACGGCTTCAATCCATACCGCAATTGCAGCGCTTTGGGCGGAAAAACTGGATAAAAAACGGCTGATCGCTTATCAGGCCTCCACTCGAGGTGGGATTCTGGAATGTGTTATTGAGTCTGAACAGCGTATTGAAATCTCAGGCTATGCGAAACTGTACATGCAGGCCGAACTGATGATCTAATTTGTAACTAAATCTCTATAAAAACAAAGAAAAAGGCTGTTTAAATCAGCAGCTTTTTTCAAAACATTACTATTAAAAATGCGAATCGTTCTCTACTATAGCTTATTGTTTTTATTTAATTCACCCAAAATACTTGGATAATCTATGTTAATGCGGTTTAAGCAGCTTACCCTTTCTCTTTGTTTAATCGGGTTAAGTGCAACTTCCTGGTCTCAGACAGTACTGGTCAAAACTGAGAAAAATATTGAAGAATATAAATTAGATAATGGTTTCAGGGTTATTCTTGCACCAAACGATAAAGAAAATAAGGTGTATGTCAACACAATCTACCTGACAGGTTCACTGAATGATCCAAAAGGCAAGGGTGGTCTGGCTCATTTACTGGAACATCTGGCCTTTAAAGGCACACAAAATGTCAAGGGAGAGGAGTTTCAGCGCCGTTTAGATCAATATACCCTGATGACCAATGCCAGTACTGACTATTACTCTACCAAGTATCTGAATATTGTCCGTCCAGAAAAAACCGCCTTAAATGAAATTCTGTACCTCGAATCTGAGCGTATGGACAAGCTGGTGTTGCAGGAGAAATTTGTACCGTCTGAAATCGAGATTGTAAAACGTGAACGTGAAATCCGTATGGATCAGCCTTTTGCGGTTTTGATGGATCAGATGTTTAAAGCAGCATACGGTAATCAATATTTGGGACGGTTGCCAATTGGGGATTTGCCCGAGTTAAAGTCCATCAACATGAACGAACTCAATCAGTTCTATAAAACATGGTATGCACCAAATAATGCGATTATGGTTATTTCGGGTAAATTTGATAAAACTGAGGTGCTGAATAAAATTGATCAATATTTTAGCCCTATTCCAGCACGGGTTGTGCCTGCCCCTGTAAAAGTTCCTGTACTGGATTCCAGAAAAATTCAGCCACGACAATTTACCGTGCAAAAGGGCAGTGACTTGGCCAAGTTCCATGTCTATATGAATGGGCAGAATGCACAGCTACAGTCTGCCTTGTCGATAGCACCAGCACTCTATACCATGCAGCCAAGTGGAACCCTGTATAAGAGTATGGTGGAAACAGGTATTAGCACCGCTGTACAGTCGACAACATGGCTGGATCAGGATTTTAATCTGGTATTTATGGGAGCGATTTATGCACCGAATCATGATGCCAAAAAAGTCGATCAAGCCTTAACGACAGGCGTGGAAAATAGCCAGCCATTTACCGATGCAGAGTTACAACGGGTCAAGAACATGACCAAAAATGCCGCTGATACCATTGCTAAAGATGCTGTAGCTTTAGGTTCACGTCTGAGTGATTATGCTGTGGCTTCACATGGACAGTGGGACCAGTATTTTAAAGACCTACAGGCCATTCAAGACTTAAAGTTGAATGATGCCAACCAGATCTTGAAGCAGTTTTTGGTTTCATCACACCGTATTTCTGGAGATATTTTGCCAACGCCTGAAGACCAGAAAAAGGCCATGACGCAAAATACTCAGGAAAAACCTAAAACGCTGGACCAGAGCGCTGAGAAAGCTGAGCCATTAAAAGATGCCAGTGTGTATAAACAAGAAGTTAGCCAATTTGTCACCCAGTCTGCCCAGCAGTTGCAAAAGAATGAGCAAAAGATTCAACGGGGTGAATTGAAAAACGGTATTCGCTATGCATTGTTTCCAGCGTCAACTCGCGATGACAAAACCTATGCCACCATCAGTCTGGACTTTGGTGATGAAAAAACCTTATTTGGCAAGGGTGTGACTTTAGACCTGACTAGCTACCTGATGTTACGTGGTTCAGAAAAGCATAGCTTGCAGGAAATTACCGATAGGGCAATTGCGGCAAGTGGTGGAGCTTCTGTCATATCAAATGGTAATGGTTTGACCATTAACATCAATGCCAAAAAAGACCAGTTTGAAGATTTCCTCAACTTTATTATTGAGGTGGTTAAGCAACCTAAATTTGCCCAGTCCGAATTTGATTTGGCGAAAAACCAAAGCTTGTCGGTACTGGATCGCCCGTATACCGAGCCTGCTACTGTCGCATCCATGACCTTGGCAAGATTGCTGGAAACCTACCAGCCTGGGGATATGCGTTATCACTTTGAGCCTGATCTGGTCAAGAAACAGTTAAATGATGTGACTCAAGCGCAAATTAGACAATTCTATAACCAATTCTTCGTGACCAACCATGCCCAAATTGCAGTAACAGGGGATTTTGATCCGAAAAAAATGCAGCAAACGCTGCAAAAAGCGTTTGGTTCATGGAAAACCAAACAGCCTTATCAAAAGATCACTTCCCCTTATGTGGCTTTTAAAGCACAGAAAGTACATGCTTTGTCAGAACAGCGTGAGTTTGGAAGTTACCAAAGTGTTCTCACCATGCCTGTTGGTGCCTATCATCCAGATGCACCAGCATTGATTATTCTCAGTCATATTATGGGCAATTCACAGCTTTCCTCGCGTTTGGCGCAGGAGTTACGTGAAAAGAATGCGCTGGTCTATGGTTTTGGCAGTGATCTTGACTTGGACTCAGATACAGAAAGTGGCTCAATCAGTATTACAGCGAACTATACCGCTGGACGTTCTGATCAGGTATCCCAATCTGTGCATAAGGTTTTGACAGACTTGTTGAATAAAGGTGTGACTGAACAGGAACTGGAGGCAGCCAAAGCCGATATTATGAAAAAACGTGTCACTTCCTTGGAAGATGAACGCAAGATTCATGGCATGTTAACCGCACAGTTGGAACGCAATAAAACCCTGCTTGATCGTGAAAAGCGTGATCAAGAGATTGCCAAACTCAGTAAGGCTGATGTAGATGCCGTGATTAAGAAATATATCAAGCTAGATCAGTTTGTTGAGGTGATGGCTGATCAGTATGGTCAGGATCAAGCCACGAAATAAATGATCAAAATAATAAAGCCACTAAATCGGTGGCTTTATTATTTACGGAGTGACCATTAATGGTCGTGATCATGTTTATGCGTATGAAAACCTTCATTTTTGCGAAAGCGTAAATAGTTTTCAAACTGTTCACAATATTCGTCAAAGTTGTCTTCAAGCATCATCTGGAACTGTTGCAGTAAATAAGACATCACTTGTTCTTTGGCATCACGCATTTCATTGCCATCTTTAAAATTATTGGCTGCTACCCATGTGTTAAAACGGGCTGTACCAAATAACATGGCTGCACTCACTTGTCCCCGTAATTCAGCAGGATCAGTTTTTTGCCCTTTTGGAGGGCGGCAAAATTCATTGGCCTGTTTGATAAACTCATCGGCACGCTCAAAAAATACCGCATTTAAAGCTTCTTCTTCCGTCACATCGGTAGCGTTAATTTTTTGAGACATGATCATTTCCAGCGACAAATTAAGACACACTATTATAGACAAAGCCTTGCTGAAACTAAACCTTTGCCTTAATCTAAAATAGCCTAAGCAAGTTGGAATAACCAAAATGTCAGATGCAATTGCGATCCAAAGCTTAAAAACCGATATTGCTTTACTACGCCAACACATCCATCCACCGCAAAATTTACAGCATGTGGAGGGTTTGCCGATTTATTATGGGCTGAAACATGAAGTGGATGAATACTATCGACAATGGCAGCCTTTGATTGAGAGGGCACAACAGCTTTGCCAGCCTTTTATGGAAGATGAGGTAGTGGATGCCATTCATTTACCCAGTCATTTAAATTTGCCGTTATTTTTCTTTCATGTTGATCGTATCCGAATCAATAAAACCCGCGCTAAAGAATCTAAAACTTTTCGGGGTGTGGCGGCACTGGTGGAAAAATGTGGGCAGTTTGATACCGACCAGATTTTTGCCATGCAGGAATGGCTGGAAAGTGATGATACGGCTGCTTTGGTGGCACATCGGGAGTTTATTGATTTACGGACTTATGTGTTCCAGCATGGGCAAAGTGAATATACCCGAACCCGTTTTTATATGAATGGCATGATTCTAAGTGTTGAGCCGCATTTTGAATTGGTGGATGCACGGGATAAACCCCGTAAACAGCGTAATGATAGCTATAGTGATCCGATTGCCGATAATGGTGTTTGGAAAATTTTTGGGAAATATCGCTGAATAGTCTAAGTCTAGTAAATATCTTTTTAGGAGTAGGGTATTAATTTTGATAAATAACTGCACAGCCACTAACATTAGGTAAAGTTTAAATGTTTTCGCATAGACGATTTCCTACTTTGTTTTCGGACAAAGTAGGCAAAACCATTTGTTTGGCTGATGATACTTCCTTGTATCACAGCCAAACAGGCGGCATCCATGCCGCCCATCACGATAGTAAATGCTGGTTTTACTTTGTTGTACTTGCTGCTTGGATTAGCTATATAAAAGAAACAATTACGCCCAAAAAATATCTTTATGAGAAAGCACCTGTAGCTTTTTATTTGCTTTTTTTGTCACATGCGGCTGCTGTGCTTTGACCCAGCCTAAAGCAAATAAAAATTCTGGCTTTTCAGAAACTTGTTGCTGGAAAATCTGCTCAGCCACGAATAGGTCATTATAAAAACCTAAATATTCCTGAATCGGTTGCAGTTTATCCAGAAACTGCTGTACCTGCTTTTTAGGATAAAGCCCAGCAGTAAAGTCAATGCAGTAACGCAGTTGCTTGACTCGCTTACGGGTACGATGTTGCTGCTCTATAGAAAGTTCAGGAAATTGGGAAGCATCTTTTAAAATCTTGTGATAGAGCTTGCTTAAGCTTTTAGCGACCTGTTTGAACAATTTGGTCTTTGCTTCATTTTCACTATAAATAAAACTAATGAGGGATAAAAATAATTGTGTGGTTTGAGTATTGCTTAAACGTGTGGCAATTTCAGGATCGCTACTGGAGCTTAATGCAAAATCAAAATCACAGACTTCCTTGATCAATGGAATGACGGAATCCTGAATGGCATCATGATCGCGTGATTGTCCCAATGCCCTAAAAATATCGGCCAACTCACTTTCCCAAGCAGGATTGATGTGTTCTGACCAATTGGAAAAATGTTTTAATGCTGAACGTAAACGGCGTAAACCCACCCGTGCCTGATGAATATGATCTGCCTCAGCCACGCCACCAGCAATGGCAGCCGCATTGGGTAGAATATGGTTTAGACTATTTTCAATCACCAATTTCAGTGCCTGTTCAGCCGATAGATTCGGATCTAATTTAAGTGCTTTTGCTTTGGTGGCAGGAGAAGATTTTTTCTCCATAGCCAATAAATTGCCACGTTCTGCCTTGCTACGCACATCCAGCCAGAGTTGATATTTATCTACCCAGGTTTGAGCGAATTCAATTAAATCCTGAGCTGAACCTTGCTTGAGTTCAAACTCAACTTCACAGATTTTCGCCTGATCTTTGCCTGTACGAATTTCTCCATCATCCAGACAAACTTCAACCTGAGAATGATTAAACTCAAATACATGGTAAGTGCGCTGTACATCGGTTTGAAACTGCAATTGTAAATCGGCAGGTTCATTACCTAATATGTTACGTAACACATTTTGAACGGTTTGATTATGTTGATAATGTGATAAATCTAGTTCAGGTTCCTGTTCACATTTGCCTAATACAATATCTTCTTCAATGCGTTGTAAATGATTTTTACTGGCTGCCTTAAAGGTTTGTACCCAGCCATCTCCCTCCTGACGCAAGCGAATCGCCACATAATTTTTGGCAAGTAGACGATCAGGCGTATCGTAATATTTGGCCTGTAAATGAATTTTTTGTGCTTTGTGTTTGTTTAAGGTCTGTAAAACACTTTTTTTCTTGGATTCAGGGAGTTGAAATTTAAGCTCGATTTCCATAACGTAATGGCTCCTGACCATTTAAAATAACCAATTGAAATGAGTATAACCTGTTGATCCCAAAAATGACTGTTAAAGTTTTTTGAAGCTTGGATATGTTGTGACACTATAATTTATTTTGTTCA